>JAPPFQ010000488.1 GCA_028875135.1 Acidobacteriota bacterium | reverse complement strand
CCACCTCCTCGCCGACTTCCCGCCGGATGTCCTCGATCTGGCGGACCAGCGTGCTCAGTCCCTTGCGCGTCAGGTGACGGTCCATGACGCCGCCCGGGACCCCGAACACCTTGGGGGGCGTGGCATCGAATTTCAGGCAGGTGATGCCCAGCTCCCGATAGACATCGGCCATGCTCTGATAAAACTGCAGGTCTCACACGCAGCAATAGAGGCGCACCCGGTCCCAATGCTTGCCCCCCAGCAGCTTGTAGACCGGCGCGCCCACGGCTTTCCCGGCAATGTCCCAAAGGGCGGTTTCCACGCCGCTGGCGGCATGGGCGGCCACGCCGCCGTCGAAATGGGCGGCGCCGAAAACGCCGTAGGCCCGCCCCATCATCCGTCGGAACAGCCTCTCGACCTCGGTGGGATCCTCGCCCAATAGTAGCTGGCGGTAACCCAGCACATGGGCTCGGGCGGCATCGTTGGCCCAGGTGTCGCCGTAGCCGCTGATTCCCTGGTCGGTATCGATGCGGATCAACATCCAGCGCCGCCGCCAGCCCCAGTCCACCTCCAGCATGGCGGTCTTCACGTCGGTGATGCGGATCTCGGGCTTGGGCCCGGTTTCCGCGGCATGAATGGAATCCCGATCGCGACCGGGGCCCACCAGCATGGCGCCGGCAGCACCGGTCAGCGACGACAGAAAGTGGCGGCGATCGAAGGCCAACATGACAGTCCTCCTATGGTTGGTTTAAAGACGACGGGTCTTCTCCGGGGTTTCCCCTCCGGGTTGGCTTCCCCCCGAGGATGCGGCATAATTCGGCGGTCCAGCTTCCAGCCTGAGCGGGTGGGTTTCACAGCGGCGGCCTCTCTCGGGCAACCAGGACCCTGCAAGAATCGATCATCAGGAGGAATCATGCAAGCGAGAAAAGGAGTTCCCGGTCTGGCACTGGTCCTGTTCCTGGCCTGCGGCGGTTGTTCGGGACCGAAGCCTCCGCCCCGGAGCCAGCCGGTGGTGGAAGTGGGAGCCGGCCGGATCGTTCCCAGGGCTGCCGCCGAGGGACGCTGGAGCGTGGGACCCCTGTTGTCTCTTCAGGACGGAACTCTGGTTCTGGGGGACACCGGGCTCTCCCATCGAACCAGCGATGGTGGCGTCACCTGGATCCAGGCGGCCGAGCTTCCCAGCCGCCAACTGCTGCAGCTTCGGGATGGATCCTTTTGCGTGCTGGATCCCCTGACCCGGCATGCCGAGAAACGCGGTCATTTCGTGGGTCGCGGTCTGGACCTGGCCGATCTGGATGACCCCTCCTCCTGGGCCGAGGATCGGTGGACGGAGCTGCCGGTGAGGGTGGAGCGCTGGACCGACCTGCACGGCGACGACGGGCGTCCCGTCACCACCTTCAGGTTTGGCGGGCCGATGCTGGAACTGGAGGACGGCACCTTGCTGACGGCCAAGGGCGGCAATTTCGTGGGCGACACGGCGCCGATGCCCGGGTTCATTCCGACCAGGGGAGAGAAGTGGTTCAAGTATCGTACCTTCCTGATGGCATCCACCGACCGCGGCCGGAGCTGGCGCTACCGCTCCACGGTCGCCTACGACGGCGTCAGCGGGCAGGAGAGCTTCTGCGAGCCGGCCCTGGTGGATCTGGGCGGGGGCGAGCTTCTCAGCGTCATGAGGACCGGACGCTACGCGCCCATGTACCAGGCGCGCTCCATGGACGGAGGAAAAACCTGGGGGCCTCCGGAGCCCCTGAAGACGCTGGGGCTCTCGCCCATGATGGTGGTTCTGCCCAATGGCGCCCTGGTGTGCAGCTTCGGATGGCGGCCCTTCAAGGCCATTCCCTCCCAAGTGGACGGCGGCGCCTATGTCGGGGCCCTCAGGGACTACCGGCAGCGGTACCGGTCGCTGGTCGGCATCGAGGATCCCTCGGCGGCCGCCGGCGACTACGTCATGGCCAGTTTCGACAAGGGACACACCTGGAGCAGGCCCGTCAAGGTCGCCGATCCGCTCACGGTGGGCTATACGC
>JAPPFQ010000126.1 GCA_028875135.1 Acidobacteriota bacterium | reverse complement strand
GTTAAGCAACTGAAACAAACCTGTTTCATTCTCGTATGATCCGCCCGCCAGGGCGGGGAGCAGCTATCCACTATTCACTATTCACTGACCACTGCATTCACTGACCACTGCAGTTCTCCTCGATGTACTTGATGATCGCTCGAGTAGAGGTTCCGGGCAGGAAGATTTCGGCGATCCCGCACGCCTTCAGCCTGGGGATGTCCTGATCGGGGATAATGCCTCCGGCAACCACCAGCACGTCGTCCAGTTGCTTTTCCCGCAACAGCGCGGTGATGCGGGGCAGAATGACATTGTGGGCGCCCGAGAGTATCGAGAGTCCGATGCAGTGCACGTCCTCCTGCAGGGCTGCGTTGACGATCTGCTCGGGAGACTGGCGCAGACCGCTGTAGATGACTTCCATCCCGGCGTCTCGAAGCGCCCGGGCGATGATCTTGGCGCCGCGGTCGTGACCGTCCAGACCGGGCTTGGCCACCAGGACTCGGATGGGCTTCTCACTCATGGCTGGGATTGTGCTCAAACATCAGGATCTCACGTTCAGGCGGCTACCGTTTCGACCTAAAAGACAGGCTCCTCATAAGTGCCGAATACCTGTTTCATCTCCTCGCAGACCTCTCCAAGGGTCGCGTAAGCCTTGACGCAAGACAGAAGGAAGGGCATGAGGTTCTCATCGGTGGCGGCTGCCCGGCGCAATTCCGCCAGGGACCGTCGCACGACCCTTCCGTCGCGGTTGGCCTTGACACGGTGGAGGCTGTCCAGCTGCTTGTCGGCGACACCGGATTCGATGGCGAGAGTGTCGATCGGCTGTTCCTCATCGACGACGAACCGGTTCACACCCACAATAACCTTCTCACCCCGTTCCACAGCCTGTTGATAGCGGTAGGCGGCGTCCAGAATTTCTTTCTGGGGATAGCAGCGCTCGATGGCCGCTACCATTCCACCCATGGCGTCAATTTTCTCGAAGTATTCCCAGCAGCCTTTTTCCAGTTCAAGGGTCAGCTTTTCGACGAAATAGGATCCGGCCAGGGGGTCGACGGTGTTCGCCACTTCACTTTCCGTAGCCAGGATCTGCTGGCTTCTGAGAGCGATGGTGGCGGCCTGCTCGGTGGGCAAGGCGTAGGTTTCGTCCATGGAGTTGGTGTGCAAGGACTGAGTTCCGCCCAGGATGGCTGCCAAGGCCTGGATGGAGGTGCGAACGATGTTGTTGTGGGGCTGTTGAGCCGTCAGGGAACACCCCGCGGTCTGGGCATGGAACCGGAGCATGCCGGATCGCGGGTCTCTACAGCCGAAGCGCTCTTTCATCACCCGGTGCCACACCTTGCGAGCCGCTCGATACTTGGCGATTTCTTCGAAGAAATCGTTGTGGGCATTGAAAAAGAAGGAAAGCCGGGGCGCGAAATCGTCGACCTCCAGTCCAGCCCGAATGGCTGTTTCGACGTACTCGATGCCGTCGCGCAGCGTGAAGGCCAGCTCCTGCAGGGCCGTGGAACCGGCTTCCCGTATGTGGTAGCCGCTGATCGAGACGCTGTTCCAATTCGGGACGTTCCGGGTTGCGAAAGCAATGGTGTCGGTCACCAGCCGCATGGAGGGGTGAGGCGGATAGATCCACTCCTTCTGAGCGATGTATTCCTTCAGGATGTCGTTCTGAAGGGTGCCCCGCAGCTTGGCCCAGTTGAAGCCGCTTTTCTCCGCATGAGCCAGAAACATGGCCCAGATGACGGCAGCCGGGCAATTGATGGTCATGGACGTGCTGATGGCTTCCAGGTCGATGTCCCTGAAGAGAACTTCCATGTCCGCCAGCGTATCGACGGCGACGCCGCATTTGCCGATCTCGCCCGAAGCTGTCGGGTGGTCCGAGTCGAGACCCATGAGAGTCGGCAGGTCAAATGCAACCGAAAGGCCGGTTTGTCCTTGCTGGAGCAGGTAAAGAAAGCGCTGGTTGGTGTCCCGGGCGGTACCGAAGCCGCTGAATTGCCGCATGGTCCAGAGCCGGCCGCGGTACATGCC
>JAPPFQ010000429.1 GCA_028875135.1 Acidobacteriota bacterium | reverse complement strand
CGGAGCGGGCGAGCTCTGCGGGAACGGGAGGTTTTCGTGGGAGGAAGATTCAAGAAGCCTCGCTGTTGATGCCGGAACCTGGGGACGGATCGTTGCAGCGGTCGGTATGTTCCCGGGCCGGTCCTTCTCCTGGACCAGCAGTCACGTTCTCGTTCACGCCAGTCTCGGCAAGGCCGGCCGCCAGGAATCCCACCGCCAGCCAGCGACCATGTCAACACCAGCAACAATGCGGCTCCGACCTTCCCGCCGGAGCACGACCGCGCCGGTCCGCCCCGGGCAGGAACGATAATGATTGCATTCTACCCGAGAGTGAGGCTATATGTCCATATTGGTAGTAGCTTCAATGTTTGATAAGGAATCGGGTCCGAAAACCCGTATTTCTGTTGGAGCCGACGCAAAGCAACCTGGTTTTCTCTCCTGATCCCGGGGCGGTGAACCGGAGAGCGATGGCGATGCCGCGGCGCCGAAGCTGCTACGGCACAGGCTGAGATGAGTCCCCGCGCAGCTCCTCAACGAGCTTGCGGGCCATTGGGTGGTCGGCGTCGAGTTGAAGCACGCGCTCCATGGCCACCAGCGCTTCTTCAGGGCGGTCGAGGAAGTACAGCGTGACCCCGATGTTGGCGTGGACGGTGGCGCTGTCGGGCTCCAGCAGCGCGTGGGCCCGATACAGGTCGAGCGCGTCCTTGTAGCGCCGCTGTTGGAAACGCCACAGGGCGAGGTGGTCCAATGCCTCGGCGTGGTTCGCATCACTCTCGATGGCCTGCTCGAATCGAACCGCCGCCTCTGCCGTCCTGCCCAGTTCCCTCAAAGCACGGCCTGCCAGATAATGAGCCGTCGCCGCCGTGGCGGGATCCATCTCCAGCGAGCCGGCCCGCTCCAGTGAATCCAGCGCTTCCTCGTAGCGCTTGAGATCGACGAGGGCGGCGCCGAGGCCGACATGGGCGGGGGCGAAGTCCGGATCGGTTTGCAGTGCGTTGCGGTAAGAGGCGAGCGCCTCGCTGCGGCGTCCTGCCTTGCGGAGCGCCTCGGCCACGGTGTGCAGCGTGGCAGGGTCGTTCGGCTGCAACTCGCGGGCGCGGCGCAAGTACTCCTCGGCTTCGCCGGCACGGTCCTGCGCGAACAGGAGGTTGGACAGCTCCAGTAGTGGCTCAGCGCTGTCGGGCGCCAGTGCGGCGGCCTTCCGGAATTTCACCTCCGCCTCCCGGGATCGGCCCAGTTCCCGGGCGGCCCGGCCTGCAGACAGCGCGAGCGTGCCAGCAGACGGCGCGCCGGGATCCAGCGCCAGCGCTCTGTCGAGAGCGGCGAGACTCTCTGGGTAACGCTTTTCCCCGAAAAGCGCCAAACCCAATCCCCCGTATGCCGCCGCGAAGTCTTCCTCGATCGCAAGCGCCGCACGGTACATTGCGATCGCCTCCTCGTGCCGGTTTCCCTGGCGCAAGGCTTCCCCGAGATTCTGATGGGCGGTGAGGTTGCGTGGATCGAGATCCAGAGAGGTGCGCAACGCCGCCTCGGCCTCCTCGAACCGATCCAGGAGGATGAGCACGCGGCCAAGATTGGAATACCCCACCTTCGATGACTGAGTTCGACGGGCACTTGCCGGGCACGATGAGCTACGTCGCGGGGATTGACCATCGTTGATCCTTTCAAAACCAACTCAAGCGGCACAGGTGCGGCGCACGTACCCAGGATTTGAATGGTGCGTTTGAGCGGGGGGAGTTTTTTTGTTGACCTCTACTACTCACAAAATATAAAAATATGTAGTATACATAGATAATATTCTATTCAAGTATAAGTTCCAAGAAGCAATTTCAGCTTGCCGTCTCAGCCCGAATCTAAGCCGACAGGCCGGTTGGACCGTTCCATTTCCGCAGATCGGATACTTGGGACTTGGCCGCCGCAGCAGGGTAACGACTGGGGATTCTCGCCGAGGGGGGGACAGTTCCCGATGGCCTTGCAGTCTGTCGGACTTTAGTAAGTCCGTTAAGGTTATTCTACACAGGTAAGG
>JAPPFQ010000494.1 GCA_028875135.1 Acidobacteriota bacterium | reverse complement strand
CCTGTAATCCTGGGCATCCGCAATCCCGGACCGGTTCATCACCCGAGCCGGCTTCCGATGCAGAAAGCTCTCGTCCTGTTAATCCTGTGCATCCTGTGCATCGATGTTCAACAGGTAGAAAACCGGTTTAGCGGGACATGACACCTGCTCGCGATAGTGAAATGGACCCGTTGTTTCACTGTCGAATGATCGGCCCGACACGGCCGGTTCCTGGCTAAAAACGACACTCGTTTCCCGCACTCCTTAACCCGTCCAAAAACGGCCACCTGCGGCGGCAAGCGCCGGTTGCCTGGCTCCAGCGGGGTATGGTAGCATCCATGCCTTTTGCGGCCGTCCGGAGACGGTGGCAGTCATGCCCTGTTCGGAAAGGAATTCACCATGAAGGTCTATTCGCCTGCGGATATTCGCAACGTCGCCGTGGCGGGACACGGGTCCTCGGGAAAGACTTCCCTGGTGGCCGGCTGTCTCTACGCCGCCGGTGTCGGCAATCGGCTGGGACGGGTCGACGAAGGCACCACCCTGACCGACTACGATCCGGAGGAGATCGAACGAAAAATCAGCACTTCCACCGGCCTGGCCTTCATGGAACGAGGCAAGACCAAGATCAACCTGCTGGACACTCCGGGAAAAGGCATTTTCATTCAGGACGCCCGCAACAGCATGCGGGTCGCCGAGGCTGTACTCATCGTCGTCGATGCCGTAGCCGGGGTCGAGGTCCAGACAGAGAAGGTGTTTCAGTTCGCCCAGGAGTTCGATCTGCCGGTTGCCTTTGTCCTGAACAAGCTCGATCGCGACAACGCGGATTTCGAACGTGGAATCTCCCTGTTGCAGGAACACTTCGGACGCACGGTCATTCCAATGCAGATCCCCGTCGGAAAGGAAAAGAACTTCAACGGAGTGATTGACCTGATTGAGCTGAAGGCTTCCCGGTATGAACCGAACGGCGATGGAAAGGGAACCCCGATTGAAATTCCCGAGTCTCTCAAGGAAGCAGCCGAACAGGGGCATGAGACGATTGTGGAGATGGTTGCCGAAGGCGACGATCAATTGATGGAGCAGTTTTTCGATCAGGGCACCATTCCGAACGAGGACCTGGTTCCGGGGCTGAAGCGTGCCATCGCGGAGCGACTTGTCTTCCCTGTTTACTGCTATTCGGCACTCCTGAACGTGGGATCCGGCAATCTGGTGGACGCCCTCGTCGACTATCTGCCTTCCCCGGACGAATCCAAATTCCGACTCGGAGGCAACGGGGAGGACTCCGGCCAGCGCCAGGGAAAGGAGAATGAACCCGTCTCGGCTTATGTCTTCAAGACCGTCGCGGACCCCTTTGCGGGAAGACTGTCCTATCTGAAAGTGGCTTCGGGAGTTATTGAGAACGACGCCACGCTGTCCAACTTCAATCAGGGACCCTCGGAAAGACTCTCCCACTTGTCCGTCCCTCAAGGCAAGTCCGCCGTGGAAGTCTCCAGGCTGTTTCCCGGAGATATCGGCGTGGTGGCCAAACTCAAGGACACTGTCACCGGAAACACGCTGGGGGACAAGGACCACCCGGTCCTTTACGACAATCTGAATTTCCCGGAACCGCTGATCTCTTTCGCCGTGGCGCCCAAGTCGCGGGGAGACGAGGACAAGATCAGCAACGCGCTCCACAAAATTCTGGAAGAAGACCCGACCTTGCGCTTCGGACGGGATCAGCAGACCAACGAGATGCTGCTGTCGGGCATGGGACAGCTGCACATCGAAATTATCGTGGCACGCCTGAAAAAACGGTTCTCTGTCGACGTCGGGTTGAAACCACCCAAGATCCCCTACCGTGAAACCATTCGGGGAAGGGCGGATGTTCAGGGCAGGCACAAGAAGCAGTCGGGCGGACACGGGCAATACGGAGACTGCAAGATCCGCATGGAGCCCCTGGCTCGCGGAGAAGAATTTGAGTTCGTGAACGAAATCTTTGGAGGGGCCATCCCCAGGAACTATATCCCTGTCTCTAATACACAACTCCGAGCC
>JAPPFQ010000183.1 GCA_028875135.1 Acidobacteriota bacterium | reverse complement strand
TCTCCGGACTGGGGTCGATCCTGGTGGCCATGGCGCCCGACTTTCTCCTGCTGCGCCTGGGGGCCGCGGTGATGGGGATGGGGACTCTTTGGGCACTCTCGGTCACCAGCGCCACCATCGCCGCCCACTTCGCTCCCCACAGTCAGCGGCTGTTCATGTGGACCATGGCGGTTTTTGCCGCCACCGGGACGGGCGCGCCCTATGGCCTGGGCCACCTGGTGTCCTTCCTGGAGGTGTGGCGGCCCATCCTGTTCGGGGTCGGTCTCTACCTGTGGGTGTCGGGAGTGGCCGTCGCCCTGCTGTTCTGGGGGAGCCTGGGGAATACCGGTCTTCGCGTCCGGCTGCCCGGATCGCCTCCGGGGCCCCGGCCTGCCGGGGACTCAGCCGGAAAGGCAACGCCATGGGAAACTTGCGCAGGCTGGCTCACCGGGCTTTTCCGGCGTTACCGCAGCTCGCTGTTGGGACAGGCAGCCCTGCTTCTCATCGGCTTTCTGGTGGTCCTGGACAACCTCGCCGCCGGCAACATCGTGACCTGGACGCCCAACCTCTGCCAAATACGCTTCGGCGGAGACACTGCCCTGGCCGGTGAGATCATGAGCGCCAACGCTTTCGGCTACCTGGTGGGTCGCATCATCCTGGGTCTGTTCCTGACCGGCCGCTATTCGGACCGGGTCCTGCTGGGATTGTGCTATGCCGGGGGCATGCTGGCCTACAGCTTGCTGCTTTGGGTTCCCGATCCTCGAATGGCCATGGCCATGATGGTGCTGCAGGGAGTGTTTCTTTCGGCCCAGGCTCCCACCGTCTATTCCCTGGCCTCCACCCGGTTCGCCGATCGGGCTGGAACAGCCGTGCCTCTGGTCGATGCGATCGGAAGTATCGGAGCCATCGCCGGACCTTCGTTGATGGGTTGGGCGGCGCAGCAAATGGGTGGCCTGGAGCGTGCGCTCTGGCTCATCCCCTTGACGGGATGCCTGCTGATAGCCATCAGCCTGGGCTGGGAAGCAAAGGACCGGTCAAAGAAGGAGCAGCAGCGGTAGACGGAGCGCCCTTGGGAAGCACGGCTTTGACAAGCTTCCAAGATTGTGGTACAATTGCAAGTACTACTTTCAATTGGATGAGATTTTTCCCGTAGACTGTCTTGATCGAACGCGAGATCACACCCGTTCTGCTGAATCTGTTCCAGCAGTACCCCTTTGTAACCCTGACCGGCCCCCGTCAGTCCGGCAAAACCACGCTATGTCGCGCTGCCTTTCCTCAGCTCAAATATGTCAATCTGGAAGCACCCAACGAACGGGAATTTGCCGAATCCGACCCCCGGGGCTTTCTCTCCCGCCTTGCCGGGGGCGCAGTCCTGGATGAGATGCAACGGGTACCGGGGCTCATTTCCTATTTACAGGTTCTGGCCGACCAGCACGGAGGCAACAGTCTCTTTGTTTTAACGGGTAGCGAACAATTCAAACTCTCCCATGCCATCAGCCAGTCCCTGGCCGGACGTACGGCATTGCTCCGCCTGCTTCCCTTCACTCTGGCTGAACTGGGACAAGCGGGGGCGAGCGACCGAGTGGACGATCTCCTGTACTCCGGTTGCTATCCCAGAATTCACGATCAAGAGCTCGAACCCCGGCAAGCTCTTGGCGACTATTTCGAAACCTATGTCGAGCGCGATGTGCGCCGCATCGGCGAGATCCGCAATCTTTCCAGCTTCCGTCGATTCGTCCGTCTGTGCGCCGGACGGGTCGGTCAGTTGGTCAACGTCTCTGCACTGGGCGCGGACGCCGGAGTTTCTCACACCACCGCGCGCCATTGGCTGACAGTCCTGGAAGCCAGCTACGTGGTGTTCCAGCTTCCGCCGTTTTTTGCCAACATACGAAAGCGCCTGGTCAAGGCACCCAAGCTCTATTTCTACGACGTAGGACTGGCGAGCCACCTCATCGGCATCGAGCATGCCGATCAGTTGACCACCCATCCGCTACGGGGGCCGCTGTTCGAGAATGCGGTTGTGGTGGAG
>JAPPFQ010000490.1 GCA_028875135.1 Acidobacteriota bacterium | reverse complement strand
TGTCTATCCTTGAGACTTGGCGACAGCCCCGCCTCCGATTAGCATAGGGGATCCGGGCGGCTCGGGTTCGCCGGCGCCGGCCGCAGCCAACGGGCGATGGAGCGTTTCCCACCCCGGATTCCCTTAATTTCAAACGCTTTCAACCGAACCGACGCAAGGAGGATGGCATGCTCAAGGCAGGGGACAAGGCCCCGGATTTCACGGGCACCGACGATAGGGGTCAGACCGTTGCCCTCAAGGATTTTCGGGGCAAGAAGGTTGTGCTTTATTTTTACCCCAAAGACAACACTTCGGGATGCACCCAGGAGGCTTGCGACTTCAGGGATTCAATGGCCGATCTCAGTCAAAAAGGCGCGGTGGTGCTGGGCGTCAGCCCGGACTCGGTCTCATCCCACCAGAAGTTCAAGACCAAGTTCTCCCTGCCTTTCGGGTTGCTCAGCGACGGAGATCACGCCATCGCCGAGGCCTACGGAGCCTGGCAGGAGAAGTCCATGTACGGCAGGAAGTACATGGGCATCGTCCGCTCCACCTTCGTGATCGACGAGGAAGGCAACATCGCCGAGGTCCACGGCAAGGTCAGGGTGAAGGGGCACGTGGCGGGGCTGCTGAAGTCGCTTTGACCCCCACCCCCTACGAATGCCCGCGTCCCGCCACCGGCCAGTAGCCTTCGACCTGCTCTCCCCGGCGCAACAAGAGATAGTTGTAGAGATTGACGGTGGGATCGCAGTGGGGCACCACGAACTCCAGCCGGTCTCCCAGTTTGATCTCGCGGCTGGGGTTGGGTAGCTGGAGCATCCCGTGCTCGTCGCCGCCGAACTGGTAGCGGGTGCCGCTGATGCCCTTGACTTCGGGCACCGACTCCCGGTCGGTGGCGAAGGCCTTCATGCCGGCGTCCAGGGTGGCCAGGTCCCGGTGGAGCTTGCTCATGACGGTCGTCAGCACGGTCAGGGCGGGGGCGAAATCGTCGTACACCTCTCCGCCTTCCCCGCCGATGATCTGGTAGTCGACGTCCATGAAGACGTAGGACCCGACCTGCATCTCGGTGATCTCATCCTGGAAGGGGTCGATGTTGTAGGTGCCGGTGCTGCATCCGGTGAGGATCTCGACCGGCATCCCCGCCTTTTTCATCTTCTGATAGGTCTCAATGGGAGGGGCCATCACCTCCTCGGAGTGGGCCTTGCGTTCGGCGAATCCGACCACGTGAGAGCTGGCCCCCGAGTAGGAGTGTACTCCGCGCAGGTTCAGCCTCGACAGTTTCAGGATCCCCTCCGCCAGCGCGAAGGCCGCGGCTCCGGCCGTGGTTCCGGTGCGGCGCCCCATGGGGTCGATGTCGACCAGCACGTTGAGTCGCACCTCGCCCGCCTCGGCCGCGTCGTTGAGCTGCCGGGCGTGCGCGATGTCATCCACCACCGACATGGTGTCGGGCTGCCTGCGGGTCAGCGCCACCAGCCGCTCCATCTTGTTGCGCCCCACCATCTCGGAGGTGATCAGCAGGCCGGGAATGCCTCCAGCCGCCAGCACCTCGGCTTCGTGGATGGTGGCGGTACAGGCTCCCAGCGCACCCGCCTCGACCTGCCGCCGGGCGATTTCGGGGCACTTGTGGGTCTTGGCGTGAGGCCGCAGCCCGATGGAGTGGCGCTTGGCGTTCCCGCTCATCTTGTCGAGGTTGGCCTCGAATAGATCCAGGTCCAGAAGCAGGGAGGGGGTGGGAAGCTCGTCCAGGTGGACCGGCTCGCCGGAGTCCAGGCGGCTCAGGAGGCCGGCGGTGGCGCCTCCGGCCGGGGCCAGGGGGGAGCGTCGCAGGGAGTGATGGGTCATGATCCTCTCGATTGGTTGAATGGGATAAAAGGTTCGGAAAAATTCCGCTCCCGCCATGTGGTGCGGGTCATTCGAGGAAAAACAAGCGATCGTCAATAACGGCGAACCACGAATGAACACGAATAGACACGAATGCGTATGGACCTCCATTGCTGCGACGACGTCATGGGGTGAAGGCCCACCCGGGAACGCGGGCGTCCCGCCCGCACAATAACTGGC
>JAPPFQ010000201.1 GCA_028875135.1 Acidobacteriota bacterium | reverse complement strand
CCCCGGAATGGGCAGCCGCAGGAGGGCGTCCTTTTGTGGGGCCAGACCCGCCTTTACCAGGACCCCCGGGAGCCCGTCGACTTTCAACACAATTATTCTGGCCCGCTGGTCTCGGGAGGCCGGCCCGGCCACGGCCCGGTCGGATCCGGAGCAGACACCCAGAACAATGGCGGCCAGCACACAGGCAATCCCTTGCGGGGCGGTTGCCTTCCGGGTTCCTGACTTTGAGATCGTGTTGCTGGTCAAGGAGTTGATTTGGCAGGAAAGGGCGAGGACTGGGAGGCGGGTCCGGAAGGGAAAATCCAGCCCGCCACCTGGCTCCGGTATCCTTCCGGCACAGAGCGCGGGTAGAGCCGTTTGAGATTCTGCAGGAAATGGCGTGACTCGGGCCGGCTGCGCTGTGGATCGGCGGCGGAGAGCCGGTCCCAGGCCTGGAACAGGCGGGACCAGGCAATCCCGTTCAGGTGGGGCTGGCGATTGAACCCGCGAATCACCTCCAGCGCCCGGTCCAGCGCGCGCTGCTGCCGGAAGCGCGCGATGTCATCGGTGGAGATCGACCGTCGTCCCAAGTCGAGCCTCTGTCGAATCCCGTCCTCGTAGACCCTTCGGATGAAGAGTCGCAACCTCCCGGAAGCGTCTCGAGTGATCGCCTCGTGCCGGGCCCTGGCGTTATCGACCTGGCGCGCGAAGGAATCGGCCAGAGGATTGGAGGTGCGCCGATCCAGCATCCTCAGCAGCAGCCCATTGGTGTCCTTGTCGAAATGCCATCCCATTCGAGCAAAGAGCTTGGCCGGTTCGATTCCCGAGGAGATCGACCGGTTGCTGAAAAAGGTTACGCCCTTCCTGTTGAGGCTCCAACTGCCGATGTAGCGCAGTGCTTGCAGGTGAAGCGGCAGGCCGTAGACCGAAAGCAGATTCTCGGCCGTATTGCGTAGCACGGCCGTATCCTGCCTGCGGCCGGGATTGCCGGGTTTGAAGAAGTTCAGCACGATCACCGGACGCAGCTTGAAATCGCTGATGAGCAAGTAGTAAGCCAGCGGAATCTCTTTTTCGGGGTTTTCGTCCATGCGGGCCCGGACTCGCCGATGCTCGAAGGGATTGTAGCCCAGGTCAAAGGGATTGTTTTTGGGCCAGGGCTGCGAACGTTCAGCCAGATCCGCCCTGCAGATCGACAGGACCGCGGTCCGATAGAGCGGCCAACGACCGTCCAGTCCATAGGGAACCTCCCGGAAACGCAAGCCCTGGAGGGTGGCCCGGCTGTGCAGATAGGCGGCCACCTTGCCCATCTTTTCCCGCATGCGGGTCTCGAACTTGTCCACCACCCAGTATTCGGAACGACCGCTGACCACGACGCCCAGAGCCTCGCGGTTGATCAGGGCCGTATATTTCAAATCCATGATGGCCGGCAGCCCCAGGTTCCGGTCGGAGGGCTGCAGGGCCGCCGCCTCCTCGTAGAGCAGCAGGAGGGCGTAGAGTTGATGGAATTGTCGTTCGTCCAGATCGTTGCGATAGTCCCGGTAGGTCTCCAACGCAAAGCGGCCCGGACTGAAGAAACTGGCGAAGTCCGACACCCTCCTGGCGGCTGCCCAGGCAAACCGGCCCTTGGCGCCGGACTTGCGGCCGCGAGCCGTCAAGACCGGCTTGGGCAGTCTTCGGATCGATCCAGCGGTTCCACCTGCAGTGCCCCGAGGCGACCACCAGGGGAACGGCAGCGCCGCTTTCACTCGCTGGACGAACCCTGGAGAGCTGCTGCTCAAGTTCCAGACCGCAATCCACTGCCGGGGTGTGGAGTCCTCCGGATCCAGAACGACGGCCAGCAGGGGGATGAACTCCGCTCGATTCGCTCCCAGGACGGAAAGCACAAAGCGGTAGGGGCGGTCGGAGTTGTTCTCAACTACCAGGGAATGGTTGCGGATCTCCAGGGGTTGCGGCCGGTATTGTTGGAAAACGGTTTCCGCCGACAACCATCCGGCCGGCAAACAACCCGCCAAACTCGCGCTAAGCAACCACCGCAACCACATGAAAGGAACCTGCCTCAGA
>JAPPFQ010000531.1 GCA_028875135.1 Acidobacteriota bacterium | reverse complement strand
GGTCAACGTCACCGGCAGCAAAATGGACGGCGTGGAACGCCTCCTCTTTTCCCACCCGGGAATCACCGGTTCCAATCTGATGAGCGAAAGCACCTGGCTCGAGCCGACGCCTCGCCCCCTTCCCGGCAAGTTCCAGGTGACCATTGCCCCCGAGGTGCCCCCGGGAGTCTACGAGTTGCGCATGGCCGGGCACTTCGGGGTTTCCAACGCTCGAGCCTTCATGGTCGGGGATCAGGAAGAGGTGCTCCCGGAGGACGACCATCACACGCCGCCAAAGGCCCTGCGGATTCCTTTGGGAGTGACCGTCAACGGCCACAGCGACGAAGGCGCCGCCGACCATTTCAGTTTCGAAGCCGAGCAGGGACAGCGCATCGTCCTGAACGTGCTGGCCCAACGCCTGGACTCCAAAATGGATGCGACCCTGGCGCTGTGCGACGCCAGCGGAAGAGAGCTCCTGAGCGACCGGGATACCTACCGCCTCGACCCGTTCCTGGATTTCACGGCCCCCGCTGCCGGGAAGTACATCGTCAAGGTATACGACTACCTCTTTCGGGGCGGTCCCGAATATGCCTATCGCCTCTCGGTGGGAACCCAACCGCATATCGAATACATCTTCCCCCCGGCCGGCCGGCCGGGGAGTCGTCAATCCTACGTGGTTTACGGTCAGAATCTCCCGGGCGGCAAGACCTCCTCCGTGCTCAACCCCCAAGGGGTTCCCCTGGAGGAGAAGACCGTCGAAGTCACCCTCCCCCGGGACGCTCATCTCCTTCCGGTCAACTCCTACGTGGAACCGAGACAGATTGTGGCGGGAGGCATCGACTTCCGATTGAACTCGCCCGAAGGGGTCTCCAACTCCGCCAGCCTCGGTTTTGCCACGGCTCCCGTGGTCAGTGAACTGGAACCCAACAATCAGTCCCATTCGGCCCAGAAGGTTTCACTACCCTGCGAGATCCAGGGACAGTTTTTCCCACAGGCGGACCAGGACTGGTTTGTCTTCGAAGCCAGGAAGGGCTCCAGCTACTGGATTGAAGTGTTCTCGCATCGGCTGGGTCTCCCCACCGATCCCGTAGTGGTGCTCCAAAGACTGTCCGTCGATGGCCACGGCTCCGAGCAGCCGGAGTTGGTGGTGAGATCGGACGATGACAAGACCTTCCTGGGCGACGAGCGCTATAACATCGGAAGCCGCGACCCCGTCTTTCGATTCAAGGCCGGGCACGACGGCGTCTACCGGCTCAAGATTCACGACTTGGCGGCCACACGGGAAAGCCGCCCCTCCCATCTCTACCGGCTGTCGATTCGCCATTCCGATCCCGATTTCCACCTGTTGGTGGCTACCGACGCTCCCGGAGGCTCCGCCGACGACGGCAACATCTGGGAGCCCGTGGCGCGGCTGGGAGGGAAGACCCGAATGAACGTCATGGCCATCCGGCGCGACGGATTCCAGGGCAGGATCGATCTCGAGGTCGAGGGATTGCCCTCCGGGATCAGCTTCCCGGGAGCAAGCATCCCGGAAAGGAGCAACGGAACCTACCTCTACTTCGAGGCGTCTCCCGAGGCGGCGGGCTGGACCGGAGCCGTGCAGGTGATCGGCAGGGCAAGGATCGACGGGCGAGCGGTCGAGCGGCAGGCGCGCCACGCCACCCTGGTCTGGAACTCCGGCTCGCTGAGACGGGCAGGCGCCCAATCCCGGATGGTGCGGAATCGGACCCTTGCCGTGAGCCGAAGCGAGCTGGCGCCCCAGCTTCCGGAGTTCCGGATCGAAAAGCAGGTGTGGGACGTGCCTCTGGAAGGCAACCTGGAAATTCCCTTTCAGCTCGCTCGTCGCCCCCTTCTGCCGGGCGAGTTGAGGCTGCGCCTGGGGACGCTTGACGGACTGAGGGAGAACACCACCAAGCTGGTTGTGGACGATGAGAGCAGCGAGGGAACGCTCGTCTACAAGGTCACCAAGCGGGGGAACGAGTTCAAGCCCGGGAAGTACACTTTTTCCGCCGTGGCATCGGGACAGGTCACCTATCGCAACCAACCCGAAGGGGTGGCCCGAGCC
>JAPPFQ010000481.1 GCA_028875135.1 Acidobacteriota bacterium | reverse complement strand
TTGTAACCTGTTGATAATAAACGTATACTCGGAAGACGTGTTAAAGATGGGTTAGGGATTTACGGATGTCCAGGACTGCAAGGCCGCCGTTTCCAGAAAAAATCCTGTAAATCCTGTCCATCCTGTGCATCGATGTGAATCAAAAATCTGCCCACGCTCGGCTTTGAACCGGTTTCGCAACGCCCAGCGCGGGCGTTTGTTTCAGACAAGCCCCGCCCCCGCCCTACTCAGCGAGACCACTCGGCAAAGACCTCGGCGGCGGCAGTCACCGTCTGTTCGATATCGGAGGGGGTGTGGGCCGTGGAGAGAAAGGCCGCTTCGAACTGGCTGGGGGGCAGATAGATTCCCCGCTGCAGCATGTCCCAGAAAAACCGCGAGAAGCGTTCCGGATCGGACCGCTTGGCCGAAGGGAAGTCGGTGACCGGGGCGCCGGCGCCCTCACCGGGCTGAGCCGGTTCGATGCCCGAATCCCCCGGTGTAAAGAAGACCGTGAACATGCTGCCGACGTGGTTGACACGGACGGAGACACCGGCCCCGTTGGCTGCCCGGGTCAGTCCCACCCGGAGTTGGTCGGCCAGTCTCTCCAGCCCCTGGTAGGTTCCGGGCCGTTGGAGAATCTTCAGGGTGGTCAATCCGGCGGTCACCGCCAGGGGGTTCCCCGAGAGGGTGCCGGCCTGGTAGACGGGCCCGACCGGCGCCAGGCGGCTCATGATCTCGTCTCGACCGCCGTAGGCTCCTACCGGCAGGCCTCCTCCGATGACCTTGCCCAGGATGGTCAGATCCGGCTGGACACCAAAGCGTTCCTGGGCGCCGCCGTAGGCGATGCGGAAGCCGGTCATCACCTCGTCGAACACCAGAAGCGCGCCCTGCTGCCGGGTGATGGCGCGTAGCCCTTCCAGGAAGCCGGGCTGCGGGGGGACGCAACCCATATTCCCGACCACCGGTTCCAGGATCACGGCCCCGATCTTGTCCTTGTGCCGGGAAATGGCTTCCTCAACCGCAGGCAGATGGTTGAAGGGGCAAGTCAGCGTCAGCCGGGCCAGTTCCGAGGGAACGCCGGGACTGTCGGGCAGTCCCAGGGTGGCCACTCCGGATCCCGCCTTTACCAGCAGGCTGTCGCCGTGGCCGTGGTAGCACCCTTCGAACTTCAGGATCATGGAACGGCCGGTAAAGGCGCGGGCCAGCCGCAGGGCGGCCATGCTGGCTTCCGTGCCGGAACTGGTCAGCCGTACCTTCTCCACCGACGGAAAGGCCTGGTGGATCAGCTCGGCCAGTTCCACTTCCCGTTCGGTTGAGGCGCCGAAGCTGGTGCCGGTCTCCAGGACGTCTCGCAGGGCCGCCATCACCTCCGGGTGGCAGTGGCCCAGAATGAGCGGTCCCCAGGATCCCACGTAGTCCAGGTAGCCGTTGCCGTCCACGTCGTAGATGCGGGATCCCTTGCCGCGATCGATAAACAGGGGGTTGCCTCCGACGGCGCGGAAGGCTCTGGCCGGCGAGTTGACTCCTCCCGGAATGAACTTCCGGGCTTTCTCGTAAAGTTGTTGGGACTTCCGGAACAAGTTTCCTCCCTGGAATGGCTCTGACAGGGCTGGCCGGCGAGGACGGTTGAACCGGCTCACCCACCTAGGATTCGGAGGCGGCCTCACGCTCGAGGAGCTTCACGGCCGACTTTGCGAAGTAGGTAATGATCCAGTCGGCTCCGGCCCGCCGGATGCAGGTGAGCGACTCCAGAATGGTCTGTGCTTCATCCAGCCAGCCGTTTCCGTGGGCGGCCACCAGGGCGGAATACTCGCCGCTGACCTGGTAGGCCGCCACCGGCAGATCGAATTCGGTCCTGACCCGGTGGATGACGTCCAGGTAAGGCATGGCCGGTTTGACCATCACGATGTCGGCTCCCTCTTCGACGTCCAGAGCCACCTCGCGCAGGGCCTCCCGCTGATTGGCGGGATCCATCTGATAGGAACGCCGGTCGCCGAACCGAGGGGCCGAGCCGGCCGCCTCCCGGAAGGGTCCGTAGAACGCGGAGGCATATTTGGCGGCGTAGGAC
>JAPPFQ010000528.1 GCA_028875135.1 Acidobacteriota bacterium | reverse complement strand
AACATGGGCTGGTAGGGTTCCAGCGCCTTGATGAGCGGTTTGGCCGTCTGGGGAGAAATGGCTCCGTGAAAGTCGATGCCGATATCTCCTTCCGGTCCGGCGGCCCGGCGCAACTCGGCGAATTTCTCGGCCGCGTGGTCCACGAATTGCGGGGTTTCCACCGGGCGGGCGGGGCGTTTCTTGGCCGGTCCCGTCTTGAAGGCCGTAAACCCCTGCCGCATCTTGTCCTTCACTGCCTCCGGCGAACCGGCATGGGCATACACTCGAATCCGCTCCCGCGTCGGACCTCCCAGCAGCTCATAGACGGGAACCTGCAGAGCCTTGCCCTTGATGTCCCAAAGCGCCTGGTCGATGCCGCTCAGCGCGCTGGTGAGAATCGGGCCTCCGCGATAAAAGGCGTGACGGTAGATCGCTTGCCAGTGGTGGGCCACCGCCCGCGGATCCTTGCCGATCAGGTAGGATTCCAGCTCCTGGACGGCGGTGGCGCAGGTACGGGCCCGGCCCTCCAGAATCGGCTCTCCCCAGCCGGTGATCCCCGCGTTGGTGTGGACCTTCAGGAACAGCCAGCGGGGCTTCACCAGGAAGGTCTCCAACCTGGTAATGCGCAGGATCTCCCGGGCGCGTGCTCTCCGGGTTTGCGGGGGAGAGGTGGCGGCCGCCGAGGGCGCCTCTCCCGATCCGGCCGACTGGGCCGCACCCAACCCGATCATTCCGGCAGTGCCCTTGAGCAGAGACCGCCGCGGCAGTTTTTGGTCGTCGAGAGAATTTTTCTTCAAGGCTCCATCTCCGTGGGGGACAGCTTCAGGTTGGAAATTTCGGGGGAAACCCGGTCATTCTATCACCTGGCTCCCCCTCAGCCGTCATCGATCACCTGCCGAATTCTCCGGAAGACGGAATCGAACATGGGTTGGGTGAGCTTCCCGGTAAAGGTGTTCTGCTGGCTGGGATGAAAGGAGGCCAGCAGCAGGCGGTCGCCGCTCAGGGGGGCCTCGAGGCCGTGGCTGAAGCGGGGACGCCGGGCGCGGCTGTTTCCGCGGTAGAGATCCCAGGCGTTATCGAAGGCGATTCGGCCCAGCGCCAGCACCACCCTCACCCTCTTCAACCGTTCCCATTCGAATTGCAGGTAGGGACGACAGTTCCGGATCTCCTGGGGGCTGGGCTTGTTGGACGGAGGAGCGCAGTGGATGACGGCGGTGATGTAGCAGTCGATCAGTTTCAGCGGATCCTGGCGGTGGGTGGATTGGGGATGGCTGGCGAAGCCGTGTCGATGGAGGGCGCCATAGAGCCACTCCCCGCTTCGGTCCCCGGTAAACATGCGGCCGGTACGGTTGGCCCCGTGAGCGGCCGGAGCCAGCCCCACCACCAATAAGCGGGCATCCTCCCGCCCCAGGCTGGGGACCGGCCGGCCCCAATAGTCCCAGTGGCGGAATCGGGCCACCTTGTCCCGGGAGGTCTGCTCTCGCCAGACATTCAACCGCGGGCACAGGCGGCAAGCGGGAATCTCCGCCTGCAGGCGGTTCAGGTTGTCGATCTCGGAAAGATTCGGTGCCAACACGAAAGACTCGGCAAGGTCGCGGCCCGAGTTACGGGGAATAGAGTAATTGCCGCGGCAACGGAGTCGAAGGAGGCGAGGATAAACGCGGCCGGATCCCCTGCATGGCAGAAGGACACCCGTTGCCCGGAAGGTCCACCCAAAAGAAAATGCCCTGAAGCTGCTGCAGCTTCAGGGCCGGGAAACGAACGTCGTGACGGAAACCAGTCTAGATGCCCGTCTCTTCTTCGTCGGACTTGACCACTTCCTGTGCCTGCAGACCCTTGGGTCCCTGCACGACCGTGAATTCCACCGACTGTCCTTCTTCCAGGGTGCGATAGCCCTCAGCCTGAATCGCAGTGTGGTGGACGAAGACGTCACCGCCCTGACTGCGCTCGATAAAGCCGTAACCCTTGGAATTGTTGAACCATTTGACTTTTCCGGTCTCTCTACTCATGGGCTTCGAGACTCCTTTCGCATCGTGGGGGAGGTGTCGTAGATGTTTTTACAACTTGAAGAAG
>JAPPFQ010000703.1 GCA_028875135.1 Acidobacteriota bacterium | reverse complement strand
GGACCAGCCTCGGCGGCGTATGGTTCAACCCGGTGCCCGCGGACGGCGATAATCCAAGGCGCTGGATCGTAATCATGAGGAAAGAATGCATCCCGTGAGGGCGATTGGTGCGGATAAACACTTATGATAGCATTGTTTGCTCTCGACGGCGGGCTGTTCCGGCGCAAGATTCCATCCCTCTCGCAACCGGCCGGCTCGTGAGTCTCACCGCCGAAAGCGACGCTGCCGTTTTCCTTGACCGGATTCGCCCGGTCATCGCCGTCCATTCTCCAAACAACCACCCCCAAAGGAGACCGTTGTTATGCCAAGAATCGAGATCCTGGACTCCGGAATCATCGACAATCGGGACTCTTCCTTTCCCACCCTGGTCCGACTGGACAACGGGAACATCCTGGCCGGCTTTACGGTGGGCGGAGGGCCAAGCGTCACCGGGGGGACCGACCTGGCTCGCTCCACCGACAACGGCAGATCCTGGAGCCTGGAGGGAAACATCCTGGAGCCGGGTGACAGTCCACGCACCACCAATTCGCTGCGCTTGAGCCGCACTCCGCAGGGCATGGTGATCGCCTATGGGACGCGGGCCTATCCGCCGGAAGAGAAGAAGCAGTTCGGGAGCGCCACCCGAAAAGAGCCCATCCTTTGCCTCTCGCGAGACCAGGGAATGACCTGGACCGATCCCCAACTGCTGCCGGCCTCCATTCCCGGCCCTTTTGAGATCGCCAGCCCCATCATCGTCACCCGCAACGGCAACTGGCTGGCGCCGGCTGCGACCCTCACCGAGCAGGATCGGCTGGGAGAACGGCTGGTGATGTTCATCTCCGAGGACGAGGGAAAGACCTGGCCCCGCACCTCTGTGGCGATGAAGGATCCGGAAGGAGTCAAGGGGTTTTTCGAGCAGAAGCTGACCCGGCTCGACGGCGACCGGGTGATGGCGGTGTCCTGGACGCTGCGCATGGGCGACTACTCCGACTTCGAAGACCATTTCGTCATATCCGACGACGGAGGGGACACCTGGGGGCCGTTGCGGTCCACGGGAATTCGGGGCCAGACCATGACTCCCATCTGGCTGGGCGAAGACCGGTTGCTGGTGCTCTACAACCGGCGATACGGAAAGCAGGGTGTTATCGCCTGCCTGGTGCGTTTCACGGATGATTCCTGGACGGTGGAATGCGAAGAGACGCTCTGGGACGCGCAGGCTTCCCGGGAAGCCCCGCAGGAAGCCGACGGAATCAATGAGCTGGAGACCTTCGCCTTCGGTTTGCCCTCGGCCATTGCGCTGGACCAGGAAACCCTGCTCTGCGTCCATTGGTGCCTGGAGCAGGAAAAGTTCGGCATTCGCTGGACCCGAGTCCGGGTCGACTGGGAATAGCCGGGGACTTGAGTTGAGATCCGGATGAGAAACTCCTTGCTGCAGGAATTGGCTGCGCGGGCCGAGGCGGACAAGCCGCTCCGGGTCGGAGTGATCGGGGCGGGGAAGTTCGCCACCATGTTCTTCAGCCAGGCTCGCCGCCTGAACGGGCTGCACCTGGCGGGAGTGGTGGATCTCGCCAGGGACAAGGCAGTTCAGGCCCTTCGGCGGGCCGGTTGGCCTGACGGGCAATTTGGGGCCGGAGACCTCCAGGAGGCGATGAAAGCGGGTACGACTTGGCTGTCGGAAGACTCCGAGGCGCTGTTGTCGGCAGAGGGCGTGGACGTCATCGTGGAAGCCACGGGCGATCCGGTCGCGGGGATCGGTCACGCCTTGAAGGCCATAAACCAGGGCAAGCACCTGGTCATGGTCAACGTTGAGGCCGACGTGGTGGCCGGACCCCTGCTGGCCCGGCGGGCCCGACAGGCCGGCGTTGTCTACAGCCTGGCCTACGGGGACCAGCCGGCGCTGATCTGCGAGCTGGTGGATTGGGCCCGGTGCAGCGGCTTCGAGGTGGTTTGCGCCGGCAAGGGGACCAAGTATCTCCCCGCCTTTCACGCCTCCACCCCGGACACGGTATGGGAACACTATGGATTCAGCCAGGCCAAGGTAGCAGGCGGTGAGCTCAATCCGAGAATGTTCAATTC
>JAPPFQ010000620.1 GCA_028875135.1 Acidobacteriota bacterium | reverse complement strand
CCTGCAGCTCTTCCGTTGTGCCGGTGAGGTTGTTGAAGATGCCCGGGTCGTTGATCAGCTTTCCCAGGGTCCCTTCCTGGACGTTGATCTTGCCGGCGATTCCGGTGACTCTCTCGACCAGGTCGCCGACGTTGGCCATCAGATCGTTGGTCCCCTGGATGATTCTCTTGATGTCGGGCGGGGAAGAGCCGTCGATCTCGCCGCCATCCGAGACCACGGGCTCGGATTGCGATCCGCGCGAGATCTCGATGTACTTGTCCCCCAGTAGGCCGATGGAACCCAGCGTGGCTTGCGAGTCCCGGCGAATGGATTGCTGAAAGGCCCGATCGATCGTCATGTGGACCTCAACGGCCCTGTTGGGATCGTCCGAGCGGGAGACGCGAACCTCACCCACGCTGCCCACCTCAACCCCTGCCAACCAGATCAGGGATCCCCTGCGCAGGCCGGAGGCGTTTTCGAGATGGGTCTTGACGGTATATTTGGGCGTGAACAGGCCCCGTCCGCCGCTGACCAGGACCAGGGCGGCAGCCAGGATCACAAAGCCCAATATGGCCACAATACCGACACGCAGTTCTTTCCAAGCCATTGATTGTCGAGCCATGGTTCCTCCTCTCAAATAAGGAATCTCTTGATGTATGGATCGCCGCTGTGCCTTAGTGCTTTTTCCGTTCCCTGGAAAATGATTCCTCCGTCCTTCAGCATGATGAAGTGCGTATTGATTCGGCTGGGATCGGTGAGCTCGCGGCGGACGATCCAACGACCATTTTCCTGGATAAAGCGTTCATTGGCAAGCGTATAGGCATCGTTCAAGCGATGGGTGACAAAGATGGAGCTGACATCCTCCAGGTCTCTCAACTTGAGGACCAGCTCGTTGATGGTTCGGGCCGTGATGGGGTCCAGTCCGGCCGTAGGCTCATCGTACAGCATGATGTTGGGGGTCCCCACCAAGGCCCGGGCAATGGCCGTTCGCCGGCGCATGCCGCCTGAAAGCTCCGAGGGCATCTTTTCAATGGCGTCTTCCAGGTTGACGAATCCCAGGGTCTTCCTGACGACTTCCAGAATCTCATCCTCTTCCAGCTCACCCTGCTCGTAGAGTCGAAAACCGACGTTCTCCGCCACCGAGAGAGAGTCGAATAGCGCCCCCTCCTGAAACACCATGCCGATGCGCTTGCGGACCTCCATCAGCGGTCGTTCACCGTAGCGGGTGATGTTGCGGCCTTCCACCCAGATTTCTCCCTCGTCTGCCTGAACCAGGCCGATAATCAACTTGAGAATGGTGGATTTGCCCGAGCCGCTGCCTCCCAGGATGATCTTGGTTTCCCCGCGCTCTACTGAGAAGGAAATATCCTTCAATACCGGGGTCTCGTCGTAGTACTTGGTGACGTGCTTCAGCTCTATGGCAGGAGCGTCATCCGAGCGTTGGTGGTGTCTGTTCATCACAGGATGGTCAGGAGGATGCGGGTAATGAAGAAATTGGCGATGAATATAAGGATCATGGAAGTGACCACGGCTTGAGTGGTTGATCTCCCCACCCCCTCCGTGCCTCCCCAGGTTCCCAGTCCCCGGTGGCAACCCACAATGGCGATGAGAAAACCGAAAATGGGAGGCTTGGCCAGCCCCTGCACAAGATCGGAGTAGTCCAAACGGTCGTAGGCGGACGTCAGGAAGAGGGAGGGACTGATCCCCAGAAAGATCGTGGCCACGAAAAATCCACCCATAATGCCGACCAGGTCGGCGATCACGGTCAGAACCGGAACCATGGTCGTGCAGGCCACCACCCGCGGTGTCACCAGCTTCTTGATCGGGTCGGTGCCGAGAGACCGCATGGCGTTGATCTGCTCGCCGATCAGCATCGACCCCAGTTCCGAGGCGATGCCGGAGCCCACACGCCCGGCAACCACCACCGCTGTCAGCACCGGCCCCAGCTCCCTCACCAGGGAGACCGCCACCAGTTGACCGGTGTAGCCGACCGCTCCAAAGGAGGAAAGCGTGTTGGAAGTCTGCAGAGCCAGCACCGCTCCCGTGAAGAAGGCGGTGAGACAGGAGATGGAGAGTGAGCC
>JAPPFQ010000334.1 GCA_028875135.1 Acidobacteriota bacterium | reverse complement strand
ATCAAGACCTTCCAGGCCGAAGACGAGATTGCGGCCGTGGGCGCCGCCATTGGTTCTTCCTTTGCGGGGCACTTGGGACTGACCGGAACCAGTGGGCCGGGAGTCGCCCTGAAATCGGAGGCGATCGGGTTGGCCGTCATGACGGAACTGCCGCTGGTGATCGCCAACATTCAACGTGGCGGTCCCAGCACCGGCCTGCCCACCAAGACCGAACAGGCGGATCTGCTGCAGGCCCTGTTCGGGCGGAACGGGGAGTGTCCCGTGGCCGTGGTGGCGCCAAGCACGCCGTCCGGCTGCTTCCGCATGGCTTTCGAGGCTTTTCGCCTGGCCACCCAATTCATGACCCCGGTCTTCTTCCTTTCCGACGGCTACCTGGCCAACGGCTCGGAGCCGTGGAAGATTCCTTCGGTGGAGGACCTTCCCGACATTGAAGTCCATTTCCGGACCGACGCCGAGGGATTTGAACCCTATCTGCGGGATGAAAAGACACTCTCCCGGCCCTGGGCCATCCCGGGCACTCCGGGGCTGGAGCACCGCATCGGAGGGTTGGAAAAGCAGAACATCACCGGGAACGTCAGTTACAACCCCGAAAACCACGACCGCATGGTGCGTCTGCGGGCCGAGAAAATTGCCCGGATAGCCGACTTCATCCCTCCGGTGGAGGTGTTCGGGAGTCCGGCAGGAAGGGTTCTGGTGGTTGGCTGGGGTTCGACCTATGGGGCAATCACCTCGGCCGTGGAAGGCATGCAGGAGCAGGGCCACTCGGTCTCAAGCCTTCATTTGCAGTACCTGAATCCTCTCCCCCGGAACCTGGGTGAGGTTCTCTCTCGATTTGACAGGGTCCTGGTGCCCGAGCTCAATCTGGGTCAGTTGCTGATGATCTTGCGGTCTCGCTACCTGGTGGATGCCGTCGGTTTCAACAGGGTGCGAGGCCTGCCCTTCAAGATTTCCGAACTGCGGGAAACCATAGGAGAGATGCTCTGATTACAGAGGTTCTCCCGGGCCGGGTCTTTCCCCGCGGAACCTCCAACCGAGATGGTAATCTTATTTCCGAGACAGGACACCAGGAGCAGTCAGCCATGAGCCATGACGGCGACAGAGGACGAAAGGGGTCGGCAGTGCTCCCGTTGAGACGCCGGGATTTTGTGAGCGACCAGGAGGTGAGATGGTGTCCGGGTTGCGGGGACTACTCCATTCTGGCCCAGACTCAGAAGATGCTGCCCGATCTGAATATCCCGAGGGAGAACTTTGTCTTTGTTTCCGGCATCGGTTGCTCCAGCCGCTTCCCCTACTATGTGAACACCTATGGTTTTCATGGAATTCACGGCAGGGCTCCGACCCTGGCTACCGGCATCAAGGCCTCCCGCCCCGAGCTGTCGGTCTGGGTGATTACCGGAGACGGCGATGCCTTGAGCATCGGGGGCAACCATTTCATGCATGCGGTTCGCAGAAATCTGGACGTGAACATCATTCTGTTCAATAACAGGATTTACGGATTGACCAAGGGCCAGTATTCCCCGACCTCCGAGTTCGGCAAGAAGACCAAGTCCACTCCGCTCGGGTCCATCGACTATCCGATCAACCCCCTGTGCATTGCGATTTCCAACGAGGCCACCTTCGTGGCTCGCTCCATCGACGTGGATGTGAAACACCTCTCCTCGGTTCTTACCCAGGCCGCCCATCACAAGGGAGTTTCCTTCGTGGAAGTGTTTCAGAATTGCAACATCTTCAACGACGGGGCCTTCAAGCACTTCTCGGAAAGGGGGTTTCGAGACGATCGCACCATCCGGCTGGAGCACGGCAAGCCGCTGGTATTCGGCAGGGACCGGGACAAGGGAATTCGGCTGAACGGCCTCAAACTGGAAGTGGTGGATCTTCGCCAGGGGAATACGGAAAAGGATCTGCTGATCCACGATATTCACGCTCCTGAGCCCAATCTGGCAAACCTGCTGGCCCGCATGGACTATCCTGACTTTCCCGTGCCTCTGGGAGTTTTCCGCTCCGTGGCCAAACCGACCTACGACGAGCTGATGGAAGCCCAGGTGCAAGACGCAATCAGCCGTTCTGGAG
>JAPPFQ010000142.1 GCA_028875135.1 Acidobacteriota bacterium | reverse complement strand
CCTTCATAATATCCTCAAAGATATCCAACCAGCCAGTATATCATAAACGACGATCTCGACGGACGGTTGTTCCTGGCCATGCCTGATCAAGGACAACTGCAGAGCATGGCGGGCAGTACCCTCCGAACCGGAATGCACTGCTTTTTGCCGGAATTGCCGGACACGAACTGGAGGGAGCGTAAGAGGGCGATGGAGAGGGAGGCGTCACGCCCTCTGTGAGGCAGGCTGCTGCAGATTACCGGATCAGCACCCGGGGGCCTTGGTACCTGTAAGGCTCCTCGATGTGCTTCTGGGCGATCTGCTGGGCGCCCTGGGTGTTGTCGTTGGTGTCCAGGGCCTTCTGGTACTCGTTGAGGGCCCGGTCCCGTTGACCCGACATATCGAAGATCTTGCCCAGGTTGACGTAGCACCAGACTTCAATCCACTGCGGGTCCAGATCGCCGTTGAGGGCCTCCCGGAAGGAGTTGGCGGCGGACTGGGTGCTGCGCTGCTCCAGGAACACTTCTCCGATCCGGAAGAAGGCCAGCGAACTTCTCTTTTTCAACTCGATAGCCTGCTGGTACTGGGTGATGGCTGCGGTGTACTCACCCATCCTTCTGAGCTCGTCCCCCTTGGCGATGAGGGTGGCCAGCTCAATGTCATCGGAGACCCGCAGCAGGCGATGGTTGGGATCGATGACCGCCTTGATCGGCTTTCCGAAGGTCGCCACCGAAAAATACGACTCCGTGCCCATGACCTCGATCTGCTTGGTCTCGGGCTCGCCCTCCGTCTCGATCAAGATTTCCATCGGCATCTTGAAAAGGTCCAGGTCCTGCGTGATGACCCCATCCACCCGGAATCCGTCCTTGATGCGGTAGGTGGTGAATTCGTACTGAAACTCGGGTACGCCGGTCTGTTCAATCCACTGGGAAAAGAAATACCCCAGGTCCTTTTCCGAAATCTTCTCGGCCAGGACCTTGAAGTCTCCAATGGACGCGGTCTTGTAACCGTAGTCGTAGACGAATTGCTTCATCAGCTCAAACCACTTCTCGTCCCCGATCACCGCCCGGAGCATGTGCAGGACGTAGGCTCCCTTGTTCTTGAGCACGGAGTTGTACTCGGGCGAGTAGAGGTCGAGAAGATTGGCGTTGAGGATGGAGGACTGATCTTCATAGAGCAAGGCCGCCACCGCGACTTCCCTGAGCTGTTCGGCAAACTCCTCCTGGCTGGAAATGCTTTCCTGATAGAGCAGGGCCGAGTAGGAGGAGAATCCTTCTTTCAGCCACAGGTCCCGCTCGGTCCGGGGGGTGATGAGGGAACCCCACCACTGTAAGGCGATCTCCTTGGCCAGCAGGTTGACGTTGGGCTCGGGACCGAAGGCCCGGTCGGCCAGGAACTGAATGCCCGGCGAGGAAAAACCCAAGAGGGAATCGTTGTCGATCACCACCACCCTGAAGGTCCGGGAGGGATAGGGCGCAAACTTGTCGGAGTAGAGATCCAGCAGCTCGCCGATCACCCGGGTATGGGCATCCAGGAAATCCCGCTTGTGGTCCATGACGTAGTACCGCACCTCCACCTGGCCCGCGCGGACCGGAATTTCGTTGAAGGGGGCCGCTGCCAGCGAGCCCGGAAAGTCCTGCTGCCGGTTCACGATGGTGAAGGTCTCCTGCTCCTCCTGCCGTTCCCGGGAGACGACCTCCCCGTCCATGGCAACCAGGTAGCCCCGGGGAACCGTCACCCGAAAGGTCGCCCTGGCCCGGTCCTGACGGTGTCCGTGGGTGGGAAACCATCGACTGACATCCAGCAGGTAACACAACTCCTCGCTTACCCGGGCGGTCGTTACGCCGTAAAGAGGAGAGTGCTCGGCGGAAAAGAGCCCGCCGTCATACTCGACCACCAGGGAGGCGGTCTGGCCCGAATCCAGCCACCGGGGGAACTGGACTTCCAGGAGGTGTTGGTCGAAATCCTGCTGAAATACAAGCAGGCTGGGATCCTGCACGGCTGGGTCCCGAGCCGGTTGCGCCGGGGCGGGGAATACAGGGTTGGTCGAAGGCTTTGGGGGCCGGGGGCGCCCCCGGGCCCGGTATGGAAC
>JAPPFQ010000074.1 GCA_028875135.1 Acidobacteriota bacterium | reverse complement strand
CCCGCAGCCTGCGCCATCGAGTCCCGCTGTTCGGAACCGTCCTGGCTCTGCACTTTCGCGGCCATCCGGTCGTCGGTGTGATCGACCTGCCGGGCCTCGAACGCTGTTACAGCGGCGCCCTGGGCCTGGGAGCCTGGTGCAACGGCCGCAGGCTGCAGGTCGCCGATCTCGCCCGGGGTGATGCTCTCGAGCAGGAGATCCTGTCGGTTGGCGAGAGGTCCCAGTTCCACAAGGCGGGCAAGGCGGAGGTGCTGGAACAACTCTATCGGTCCCATCCCAGCGTTCGGACCTACTGCGACTGCTTCGGTCACTGCCTGGCCCTGGAAGGCTCGGTGGGAGCCATGATCGATCCCGACCTGCGCCTCTGGGACGTGGCGGCCACGCCGGTGCTGGCCCGCGAGGCCGGTTGCAGCTTCCACTGGTTGCGCCGGGATGAGGCGTGCCGCAAGGGCGGCTGCTACGACGTGGTATTCGGCAAGCCCAGGGTGGTGGATTGGGTGATGGGGCTGTGGAACAGGCGTAGTGGTCAGTGATCAGTGGTCAGTGATTAGCCGTGCCTCCGCCCTGGCGGGCGGATCATACGAGACTGAAACAGGTTTGCTTCAGTTGCTGAACGTGTCGATTCAATAACTAACCACTAACCACTGGCCACTAATCACTTTTCTCCTGGTCGCGCCGCCGTCCCATGCGGCGAGGCGCCTCACAAGAGGCAAACCCAAGGCCTGAGGAGACCATGATGTTGGAGCTCAAGCAAGAACAGCGTCTCTATCTGCCGGACCTGTCCCGCCTGGACGCGGAGGGCCTGCAGGTCTTTATCGACGGCGAGGAGCCCAACTGGCTGGCTACCGGCCGCGGGGGAGCCAGGCTGCTGGAATGGTTGCGAGAGCCGCTGACGGTCGGCGCCCTGAGCCGGCGTTACGCGGAATGGCTCCAACTGGATGCCGCCAGGTCCTGGCTGCACGTGCATTCCTTTGTCCGTGACTGTCTCCGAAGGGGCATGCTGTCTTTCACACCCTTCGAGCGCGCTCCCTATGCCGGACGCTCGGTCCATCTGAGCGTGGACAAGCTCTCCGAGGTCTGGATCCACACCAACAACTCCTGCAATCTCTCCTGCACCCACTGCCTGGTCAGCTCGTCTCCGGCAGAGGACCCGGGGCTCCCTACCCCTCAACTGCTCCACATCATCGACCAAGCCTCTGAGTGTGGGGTGGAGCGCTTTTACTTCACCGGAGGAGAGCCCTTTGCGCGTCCCGATATCTTTGAGCTGATCGAGGCCGTCACCGAAAAGAAGCAGGCCGAGCTCATCATCCTGACCAACGGGCTGCTGTTCCAGGGCAAACGGCTGGACCGCCTGGCTCAATTCGGCCGGGACCGGCTCCGGCTTCAGATCTCGCTGGACGGCGCCGTGGCGGAGACCAACGATCGCTACCGTGGTCGTGGAACCTTCGACAGGATCGCCGAAGGGACCCGTGCGGTGGCCGGGCTGGGGTTCCCGGTTTCCCTGACCACCGTCGTCACCCGCGACAACCTGGAGGAGATTCCCCTGATCACGCGCATCGTCAAGGACTGGGGAGCCCAGTCCCAGCACCTGATGTGGATGCACCGGCGGGGGAGGGTCCTGGAGACTGAGCAGGATGCATTCCCCTCCTGCGAGGATCTGATAGGAGCTGCCCGGGCCACCGCTCGAGAAGCGGCAAGGCTGGGCGTCGGCCTCGACAACCTGGAATCGTTGAAGCTTCGGGTCAACGGGCGGCCGGGGGTCAAGCACGACCTGGGAAACCAGTTCTGGGATTCCCTGTGCGTCTATTCCGACGGCACCGTCTATCCTTCGGCGGCTTGCGCCAACCATAAGCCCCTGGCCGCCGGCGTGGTCGACAACGGGAACTTGCGTCAGATCTGGCAGGACTCCCCGGTGGCCCGGCGGTTTCGGCAGGCCTCGGTTGCCAACAAGTCCTGGCTCCGGGACGACCCCTTCCGATTCATCCTGGGGGGCGGCGACATCGAGCACAGTTATTTCTTCAGCGCCGACGGGGCCGGGGCAGGGGATCTGCATGCCCCCGACCCCTACTATGAGGTCTACCGGGCGCTGGCCCGGGACATCATGGTCGAGTTGGCTCAGGGAGGGCGGCGCAGCCTGAACGGCCGTTCCGGTCTTGACGCCCCGGCGGTCTATCACTCGATGGGCGAAGGCGCCGTGGCCTGCGGCGTCGGCAGGGACCCGATCGAAGTGGGCGACCGGACCGCCGTAGCCACCCTTCACTCCAACTGCGTGCTGGCCTTCGATATCGAAGGGTCCCGCCGGGTGGTTCGGGAGTTCTACGCCAAGGCCGCGCAGAAGCCGCAGGAGGAACTCTGCTGTTCCTTGGATCTCGATCCGGACGAGGTGAGCCATATCCCCAAAGAAGTGATGGACCGCTCCTATGGATGTGGTTCTCCGGTTGCCCTGGCCCAACCGGTTTCCGGAGAAACCACCCTGGACCTGGGATCGGGAGGCGGCATCGATTGCTTCATCGCCGCCCGGAAAGTGGGTCCCTCGGGAAGGGTCATCGGTGTGGACATGACCGAAGAGATGCTGGCCGTGGCCAATCGGAACCGGACCTCCGTGGCCGAAAAGCTGGGCTACGACGTCGTCGAGTTCCGGCGAGGCTTTCTGGAACAGATTCCGGTGGAGAGCAAGACCGTTGACCTGATCACCTCCAACTGCGTCATCAACCTCTCACCCGACAAGAAAGCGGTCTTTGGCGAAATGTGGCGGGTGCTGAAGGATCATGGCCGCATCGTGGTGAGCGACATCGTCAGCCGGAAATCCGTGCCCGACCGCCTGCGGGTCAATCCGAGGCTATGGGGAGAGTGCCTGTCGGGAGCGCTGACCGAAGAGGAATTCATGACCTACCTGGAACAGGCAGGATTCCACGGGCTCCAGATTCTAAAGAGGGACTACTGGAAGACGGTCGAGGGGTGCACCTTCTACTCCGTCACCCTGCGGGGATTCAAGTTCGAAAAGACCGCCGATCGCCGCTTGGCGGGGCAGCAGGCCATCTATCTCGGACCTTTGAAGGCCGTCATGGACGAGGAAGGCCACCTCTTCCCCCGCAATGAGCCCATCGAGGTTTCCACCGATACGGCTGCCAAGCTCAGCCGCCCCCCCTACCGGGGTTCGTTCCTCATTCTGGGGCAGGTTCGGGGACTGCCCCTGCTCGAGGACGACTGCCGTACCCCCGGCAGTTCCTGCTGTTAGACAGGAGACTCCAGTTCCCACACCTCGGTGCTTACCGATCCGTCATCCTTCACGGTAACCACTCGGTACTGTGGCGGGAAGAGCTTCAAGTGCGGAGGCCCGTCGTCATAGCTCAAGCGATAGGTGATGGACCCGGTGCCGAAGACGGGAACGTGTCCGATGCGCGTTTCCCACGGGTAGTGGGTGTGCCCGTGAAACACCGCCGTGACCGACGAGTCGCGAATCAGGTTCTGCAAACGCGGCAGATCTTCCGGCGTCATCCTGTCGAACATTTCCACCCCCACGTGGACCGGCGGGTGGTGGGTGAGGATGATGGTGGGAACCGATTGCTGCAGTTGCGTTTCCAGCCAGGCGAAGGCGCTCGGCTCCAGCGTGTAGACGTCGGTCTTCCATGCTCCCCAGTCCAGGCTGAGAAAACGGATGCCCCCGATCTCCCAACTGTAGTTGAACAGGCCGTGACGGGGTCCCCGGGGGAAAATCCTGGCCCTGCAGGCGTCGCGGTCATCGGCATTGCCCGGGATGTAGTACCAGGGAAGGTCGAGGCCATGTGCACGGGCGGTGAGCGGACCCGGCGCCGGAGCCTCGCCCTCCAGTCCATAGATGGCGCGGGCGCCCTCATAGGATTCGGGGCGTGAGGAGGTGCAGATCATGTCGCCCGTATGGGCGATGAAGGCGGCCCCATGGCGATCGTGGCCGGCAATGTGGGCCAGGGCTGCGCTCAGGGCGCGACCGGATGCATAGAGATACAACAGGGTGTCGATGGTTTCGCCGACGTGAGAGTCGGTGATGTGAATGAATTTCAGTGACAACTCTTCTCCTCAAACTGGAGCCTCTTGCAAAATTCGGCAGCGGGACGATTACTGGGAATGGCCACAAAAGGCACAAAAACACAATTTGTGACTTTTGTGCTTTTTGTGGTTAAACAGCATTTTTCGCCAGGTCGCACCCGATATTGAAAAAGGCAGGACCTCACGTTTGCCGGCAATGTGGCCTGCGCCGCTGCGAATTTTGCAAAAGGCTCACTGATAAACGCAATTTGGAAGCTGCCGAACAACCGATCGGCAGCCGTTTGCTCGGGTTCAGCCGCTGGTCGGCGTGGCCCGCATTGTTGCAAAAATCGGCGACTCCTTCCAGGGTCTTCTAATTTCGCCCAGCTTGAGATTTTATTCAGTCGCCGGATTGCCTTCGGGTATGATGGCCGATTCCGGGTCGAGGCCGAAGGCAAGGTCTGATTGGCGTCGCCGGATCCGGGTCCCAACCCTCGAGTGTCCTGCTTCAGAAATAGGATTACCATCTCCGATGGAGGTTCCAGCAGGAATCGATCGGTAGGAGTAGCCCATTGCGTTGCAGCTAACAGGCACCGTTGTGCTTGCCCTTCCGGGAACCTCCATCGGCCCTCCGGGTTCGGGCGGAACGGCACCGTCTTCGTCGTCGCTCCTCCTCGCAATGAATAGCATTGGCTCGTCGTCGCTCCTAGAATCCGGCGCCGTTGCGCTCCGAAATATGGCAACCCTATTTCTGAAACAGAACACTAGCGGATGAGTCGGCTGGAGCGGCACCGTTTTTTCTAGCCCCGGGCTGTCGAAAATGCGAACCTGAAGGTGCTGGGCGGTTCGGGGCAACCGCGTGCTTTCTTGACGCTATTTCTCCCGGCTCGATGGCAGCGAACTGCTGTCCGCCGGACCGGTTCCGGCCGCTCGGAGGATTCTGTCCATGAAAATAGTTGTACCAAGGGAACGCGATCAGGGGGAGCGCCGGGTAGCGTTGATTTCCGACCACGTGAAGCAACTGGTCCAAAAGGGGGTTCAGGTTGCGGTGGAAGCCTCGGCGGGGTCGGGCGCCGGCTGCCCGGACGAGGCCTATCGATCCGCCGGGGCCGAGGTCTCGTCCCGGCGGGAGGAAATGCTGGCGGCCGCCGACCTGGTTGCCGGCGTTCGCTGCCTTCCCGCGGTGGATGTGGGCCGGCTTCGAGACGGTTGTCTTTCCATCAGTTTCCTGGATCCCTTCCATGCTTCCGAGTTGATTGAGCTTCTGAGAAGTGGAGGGATCAGCGCCGTCAGCATGGAGCTGATTCCCAGATCCACCCGGGCCCAGAAAATGGATGCCTTGAGTTCCCAGGCCAGCCTGGCCGGGTACGTGGCGGTGATCCTGGCGGCCGAGGCCCTGGACAAGATTTTTCCCATGATGACCACGCCGGCCGGCACCATCTTCCCGGCGCGGGTTTTCGTGCTCGGCGCGGGAGTGGCGGGCCTTCAGGCCATCGCCACGGCCAAGCGGCTGGGGGCGCGGGTCGAGGCCTACGACACGCGGCCCGTGGTGGAAGAGCAGGTCAAGTCGCTGGGAGCGCGCTTTGTAAAGATCGATCTGGGCAGCACGGGGGAGACCAGGCAAGGCTACGCCCGGGCTCTCTCCAGGGAGCAATTGGGCCTGCAACAGGAAGCGCTGGCGGCTGTCTGCGCTCAGGCGGACGTGGTGATCACCACCGCCCAGGTTTTCGGCCGCCAGGCCCCCCGGTTGATCACCGCGCAGACCCTGGGCCGGATGAGACCGGGCAGCGTGGTGGTGGACCTGGCCGTGGAACGCGGGGGCAACGTGGAAGGTTCGGAGGTGGATCGATTCGTCGAGACAGGTGGAGTCAGGATTATCGGCCTGGCCAACCTGCCCGGCCGTGTCGCCGCCCATGCCAGTCAGATGTATTCCAGCAACGTGTTCCACCTCATCCAGGAATGCCTGGGCGAAGGCGAGCCCCGCCTGGACCTGGATCTGGAACACGAGGTGCTTGGCGCCTGCCTGGTGACCCACCGGGGTCGCATTCTGTATGAGGGAATCAACCCGTCCGTCAATCGCTGAGGAGAATCCATGTCCGGGGACCTGATCTTCCTGATGTTTATCCTGATGCTTGCCGTCTTCCTGGGTCTCGAGTTGATTTCCAAGGTGCCGGCGACCTTGCACACTCCGCTGATGTCGGGGTCCAACGCTATTTCCGGGATTACGCTGGTCGGCGCCCTGCTGGCCGCCGGGGCCGCCGACAGCACCCCCCTGAGCATCGGCCTGGGCACGGCCGCGGTCACGCTGGCCACCATCAACGTGGTCGGGGGCTACCTGGTGACTCAGCGGATGCTGTCCATGTTCAAGAAGAAGCGCGGTGACCGCAAGTGAGCGTTACCATCCAACTGGCTTACCTGCTGGCGGCCTTCCTGTTTGCCCTGGGCCTGAAGCTGATGAGTTCCCCCGAGACGGCTCGCTGGGGGAACCTGGCCTCTGCCTGCGCCATGCTCTTGACCGTGGTTGTCACCCTCCTGCATACGGAGGTGGTGGAGTATCAGTGGATCCTGGTGGGGATCGTCATCGGTTCAGCCATAGGATCCCTGGCGGCAACCCGCCTGCAGCTCACCGAGATGCCGGAACTGGTAGCCCTGTTCAACGGCTTTGGCGGGGGAGCCAGCCTGCTGGTGGGCTGGGAGGCCTACCATCGCCAGCCGCTCCAGGACCCGCTGGGCGCGGCGACCATCCTGCTGGCGGTCGTGATCGGCGGGGTCACCTTCAGCGGCAGCCTGGTGGCCTGGGGCAAGCTGAAGGAGATCGGTTGGCGATCCTTTCGCCTCAGCAGACCGCTGCTTTTCCCCGGTCAGCAGGCGATCAATTTCCTGTTGCTGGCGTTTCTCTGCCTGGGCGGCGTGCTCTACGGTCTCGATTCCGCGGAGAGCCAGACGCTGTTCCTGGTCCTGGTGGCCCTCGCCTTTCTTATTGGCATCATGGTGGTGGTCCCCATCGGCGGGGCCGACATGCCGGTGGTCATCTCGCTTCTCAACAGCTATTCCGGGCTGGCAGCCTGCGCAGCGGGCTTTGTGATCTTCAACAACATCCTGATCGTGGCCGGTGCGCTGGTGGGAGCCAGCGGCCTCATACTGACCAACATCATGTGCAAGGCCATGAACCGGTCTCTCACCAACGTGCTGTTCAGCGGGTTCGGAGCCGTTGCCGGGAAGGGCGGCAAAAAGACCCATGGCGAACCCCGGCCCATCTCGGCCGAGGACGCCTACTTTGTCCTGGAAGCGGCCCGGTCGGTGGTTTTCGTGCCGGGCTACGGCCTGGCGGTCGCCCAGGCACAACACGCGGTGATGGAGCTGGGGGAGCTCCTGGAGGACAATGGCTGCGAGGTTCGCTATGCGGTGCATCCGGTCGCCGGCCGCATGCCGGGACATATGAACGTGCTGCTGGCGGAGGCAAACGTGTCCTACGACCTCCTGGTCGAGATCGACGACGTCAATCCCAACATGGAGACGGTGGACGTGTGTGTGGTGATTGGAGCCAACGACGTGGTCAACCCCGCCGCCAGGGACGACGCCGAAAGTTCCATTTACGGAATGCCCATCATCGAGGTTGACCGGGCCAGGGTGGTGATCGTGTTGAAGCGGTCGATGGCAGCCGGGTTCGCGGGAATCGAAAACCCCCTTTTCTACAAGGACAACACCCGCATGCTCTTCGGAGACGCCAAGAGCAGCCTCAACGCCGTGCTGGGGGAATTCAAGCGGAGTTAGTCCAAGAATTCCTGCTGAAAGATCCGGCCGTCCTCCAATCGCATGGCTGTCAACCGGCCTCCTCGGACACAGTTGCTGTCGAGGCCTGCGATCCCGGGTGCCTGGAACACCCCCAGGGCGGCCCAGTGCCCGAAAACGATGGTGGCGGAGCTGTTGCGCCGGCCTGGAAACGAAAACCAGGGGATGAGGTTGTCCGGCACCTCCGCCAGCGGACCCACGAAGTCGAGGTCCATGCTCCCGTCCGGGTTGAGCGTCCTCAGTTGGGTCATGGCGCGGAGCGCCGTCGCCAGTCGCAGTGATCCGGGTTCCATTTCCTTGAGTTCCGACAGGTTCCCCGCCGTCAGGCACTTCAGCAGCTCCACGGCTCCCGGCCCCCTCAGGCTCCGCTGAATTTCCCGTCCCAGTTGGACTGCCCGGTCCACCGTCCATCCCGGCAACAGTCCGGCGTGGACCAGGACATATTCTCCTTCGCAGTGAACCGGAGGCCGGCTTCCGAGCCAGGCGAGCAGTTCCTCGCCGTCCGGGGCAGCCAGTATCGAGCTCAGTTGAGGGTTTTTCGGGGAAGATCGAACTCCCAGGCCGCAGGCCAGCAGCTTCAGGTCGTGGTTTCCCAGAACGCAGACGGCCCGATCGCCAAGCTGTCTGACCCAGCGAAGGACCTGCAGGGACCCGGGACCGCGGTTGACCAGGTCTCCGACCAGCCAAAGCCGGTCCCGGCCGGGGTCGAACCGGATGGCTTTCACAAGGTGTTGCAGGGTCCGAAAGCATCCGTGAATGTCGCCGATCGCGAAGGTAGCCATGGAAACACCAGTGCAGCGTCGGTACCGATCCGGTGGGCCGGGACTGCCGGCCTACCGACTACCGGGTGGCGAGAAGCCCCCACTTTGGAGGGGTGTCAGGCCCGCTTCAGCCCGGTCCGCAGCAACCAGAACAGTCCGGCGCCGAACTTGACCAGGTCGGTCACGGTGTAGGCAAGATGGTAACGCCAGAAGGTATCCATCTGCGGCGGCGGCGGAGATCGGGGGACGAAGTCGACCTGGCGGCCGATTTCGATGATGGAAGGGGTCACCCATAGAATCAGGATGGCCGCCAGGATCCACATTGCGCCCACCAGCCCCAGGTCGAAGCGGTCCGCCGCCATGCGCCAACTCAGGATCAGGACTACCCCTCCAAGGATCAACTGGGACCAGCCCCAGACGGTGAAGTAGAAGCGATTGAGCTCGGAGGCCAGGAAACGGAGGACGACACGGGCCTCGCCGGCCGGCAGGGGCTCCAGCCGCTGGTGGAATTCGGGATGAGGACTGTCCAGAACCGCATCCACCCGGCGAAAGTTTTCGGTGGCGATGACCCAAAGGAAAACCGTGCCCATCAGCCAGGCGCCCATCAGGGACAATCGCAGGGAGTTGGCGAGATGGGGGCGGAACATTGCCTGGAGTGGCTTCGAGCGGGAGGGAGGCTTCCAAAGGGGCGCTGATTGCTTCTCCCTATTCCTTTTTGAGGTTGAGAGCAGCTGAATTCATGCAGTAGCGCAGGCCGGTCGGTTGGGGGCCATCATTGAAAACGTGTCCCAGATGGGCGTCACAGCGATTGCACAGGACTTCCGTTCGGACCATGCCGTAAGCCCTGTCCGATTCGGTGCGGATGTTCTCGGGAGCAATGGGCTCCCAAAAGCTCGGCCAACCGGTTCCCGAGTCATACTTGGTGTCGGAGGTGAACAGATCGGTTCCGCAGCACACGCACTGGTAGATGCCGGGCTCCTTGGCGAAATTGTACTTTCCGCTGAAGGCGAGCTCGGTCCCCTTTTTCCGGGTTACGTTGTATTGCAGGGGCGTGAGTTGATCGCGCCATTCCTCCTCGGACTTGACTACCTTTTTCACCATGACCAGCTCTCCCTTCTCTACCGAAAAAATGCTGACGGTCGCGGGTGGACCGCCGCTGTGGGACGGCGAGGCCTCCGACAGTGGCTCGGCCCTGCTCGAACCGGCCTCGCTGCTGCAGCCGGTCGATCCGGTCCCAAGGGCCACAGCCATCATGAAGACGAAGACGTTAAAGCCCCGCATGCTCTCCCTTTCGGTGGGGCCTGGCTCGGCGCCCGCGCCGGCTTCAGCCCACACCAACCAGTTTATTTTGCCTGCCCCACAAGCACAAGGGGAATAAAGGCAGTTGCCAGTGGCTAGTGGCTAGTGGTTAGTGATTGAATCGTATAGGTTAAGCCCTTTGTCGATGTGGATGCAGTCCAACCGGGCATCAGGGGGTCTCCCTGCTCCCGTAACGCTTCGCCTGCTTGAAACAATTTAGGAACCTGTCTGAAACACACCTGTTTCGCCCCTATGAGGCCCCCAGTCGCACGGTCCGGAGCCGAGCCAGGCCCCCCACCGCGTCAGCCTTCGCCTGGGGTACAGACCGCAGGCGAGCCGGAGGGGGCGAACGCGGCGCCTCGCAAGTGAAGGTCAGTGGCTTCTCGCGAGCGTCGTATCGGCAACGCCGTGCGATCCGATAAGGCGCTTCCAATCCATCTCCACCCGACCGCTGCCCGGCAAATCCATTGAAGACAAAAACATTGAGGGAGGAGAAACCAGACTATAAACTGAGTGGGCCGCCCGGCCGGAAAGCCGGAGAAGGAGTTCTCCCTTGAACAGATGGATGGTTCTCATCGGGGTCGTCGTGGCCCTTGCGTCCGGTTCGCTTTCGGGACTGGCCGAATCGCCGGAGGCCGCCCAGTCTACCTCGCCCGAGGCCGAAGAGTTCGTGCGCCAGGCCGAGGAACACCTGCTGGCGCTGTGGACCGAGGCCGCCCGCGCCAGTTGGGTCCGCTCGACCTACATCACCGGAGACACCCAGGCGCTGGCCGCATTGGCCAGCAAGCGGGCCATCGAGGCCACCGCCAGGCTGGCCAAGGAATCCACGGGTTTCGAAACGGCCGGTTTGCCGCGGGAACTGGCAAGGAAACTGGAGTTGCTTCGACTGTCGCTGACGCTGGCCGCCCCTCCCGATCCCAAGGCCAGCGAGGAACTCACCCGGCTGGTGACCTCAATGGAATCCACCTATGGAAAAGGGAAGGTCTGCGGGGAGGCCGGCAACGAGTGCCAAAGCCTGCAGGACCTCTCCCGCATCATGGCCACCAGCCGGGATCCGGAAGCTCTGAAAGCGGCCTGGGTTGGCTGGAGGGGTATTTCTCCTCCCATGCGAAAGGACTTTCAGCGATACGTGGAGCTGGCTAATCAGGGAGCCCGCAGCCTGGGGTTTTCGGATACGGGCGCCATGTGGCGGGCCAAGTACGATATGTCCGCGAAGGCCTTTCGGTTGGAGCTGGACCGTCTCTGGGAGCAGGTGCGGCCCTTTTATCTCTCGCTGCATGCCTACGTGAGGCAGCGGCTGAGAGCCCATTACGGCCCGGAAGCGGTTCCCGCGGACGGCCCCATACCGGCCCATCTGTTGGGCAACATGTGGGCGCAGACCTGGTCCAACGTCTACCCGCTGGTCGCGCCGCCGGAAACCGATCCGGGTTACGATCTCACCCGGATTCTCCAGTCTCGCCAGACGACCTCGCGGCAGATGGTCTCCTACGGGGAGGGTTTTTTCAGTTCGCTCGGTTTCGCCCCCCTGCCACAGAGCTTCTGGGATCGATCCCTGTTCGAAAAACCCCAGGACCGGGAGGTCATCTGCCATGCCAGCGCCTGGAACGTCGATGCGCGCGAGGATCTGCGCATCAAGATGTGCATCGACATCACCGCCGAGGATTTCAACGTGATCCACCACGAGCTGGGTCACAACTACTATCAGCGAGCCTACAACCAGCAGCCGGTCCTCTTCCGGGAAAGCGCCAACGACGGGTTCCACGAGGCGGTGGGCGATACCATCGCGCTCTCCATCACGCCGGCCTACCTGGTACGGCTCGGGCTGCTGAAGCAGGCGCCCCCGGCCTCCAAGGACCTGGGGCTGCTGTTGCGCCAGGCGCTGGACAAGATCGCCTTCCTTCCCTTCGGCCTGCTGGTGGATCAGTGGCGCTGGAAGGTCTTCTCCGGTGAAATTCCTCCGGAGCGCTACAATCAGGCCTGGTGGGAGCTGAGAGGCAGGTACCAGGGCATCGCGCCGCCAGTGGCCCGCGGCGAAGGCGATTTCGACCCGGGCGCCAAGTACCACGTGCCGGCCAACGTGCCCTATACCCGCTACTTTCTGGCCCAGATCCTGCAGTTTCAATTCCATCGGGCCCTGGCCCGGGAAGCCGGCTGCGAGGACAGGCTCCATCGGTGTTCCATCTACGGGAGCGAGCCTGCCGGAAAGCGCCTGCGCGCCATGCTGGCCATGGGGATCAGCCGGCCCTGGCCGGAAGCGCTGGAGGTGTTGACGGGAGAACGGGAGATGGATGCCACCGCAATTCTGGATTACTTTGCTCCGCTCCGGGAGTGGCTGGACGAACAAAACAAGGGCCGGCCCGTGGGCTGGTGAGGCCCGCTCGAGGGCGATTCGGTCCCGGTGAGGGGCGGATGGAAGGACGACCGGCAAAGTCTATGGTATAACTCTGGAAAACCTTACAAGGAGGGACGCGTTATGTCTGCCATTGAAGAACGAGGATACGCCAGCACCGACGCCCTGGTGTCGACAGAGTGGGTGTCGGAGCATCTGAACGATCCCAATCTCAGGTTTGCCGAATCCAACGAGGACCCGCTGCTCTATGCCTCCGGGCACATTCCGGGAGCCGTGGAAGTCGACTGGACCCGCGACCTGAACCATCCGCTGCGCCGCGACTACCTGGACAGGTCGGGGTTTGAAGCCCTGATGCGGCGCATCGGCGCCACCCGGGAGACGACGGTGGTGCTGTACGGCGACAAGAGCAACTGGTGGGCCTGCTATGCCTTCTGGGTGTTCCAGTTGTTCGGGCATACCAATGCCAAGATCATGGACGGGGGGCGCCTGAAATGGCAAAACGAGGGGCGGCCGCTGGTGACCGAGGCCGCCAACTATCCCGCCAGCGATTACGAGGCCCCGGAGCGGGATGACAGCGCGGTTCGTGTCTTTCGCGACCAGGTGCTGGAGCATGTCCAGGCCGGCAGACCCCTGGTGGATGTGAGAAGCCCGGCGGAATATACCGGCGAGCGGCTGCACATGGAGGCCTACCCCAACGAAGGCGCCTTGCGTGGGGGGCACATTCCCGGAGCCGCCAACATTCCCTGGGCTCGAGCCGCCAACGAGGACGGCAGCTTCAAGTCGGCCGACGAGCTGCGCGCCATCTACACCGGGGAAAACAATCTGCAGGCCGGGGACGATATCGTCGCCTACTGCCGGATCGGCGAGCGCAGCAGCCACACCTGGTTCGTGCTGACCTACCTGCTCGGCTTCCAGCAAGTCAGAAACTATGACGGGAGCTGGACGGAATGGGGCAACCTGGTCAACGTGCCCATCGAAAAGCCGTAGGACGCAGTCCCCGGCCAGGCAAACACAGTCGCAGGCCGCAAGGATGAGCCTGGATCATCATGGATCCATACCCGGAAAAACTGGCGATGTTGCTGGAGTACCTGGACCTGTCGGGCGACCGCGACGAACGCATCCAGATGCTCATCGGTTCCGGAATACAACCCCACCCGGCCATTTCCCAAAACCCACCTGACGCCGGCCTGCGAGTCGGAGGCCTATGTCTGGTGCGAAGAGCTCCCCAGCCAGGCGCTCAAGTTCCATTTCGCCGTCGAGAACCCTCAGGGCATCTCGGCCAAGTGCATGGCTGTCATCCTGGACGAGACCCTGTCCGGGGAGTCGGCCTCCAGCCTGGCCCGGGTGCCCGGCGAGCTGGTCTACCGGATCTTCGGCAAAGACCTCTCCATGGGGAAGAGCATGGGTTTGATGGGGATGGTCTCCATGGTGCAGTCCTGCGCCAAGCGCTACCTGGCCTCCGGGCACGCCGACAGGCTCCTCGGCGAGAATAGCGCCGCAGGCGCCGCCTCCGCGGGACCCTGAGGCAACAGCTCACCTCAGCGACACCTGGGTGACGGCGATATCCCCCCGAAAACAGACTTCCACGTCCGTTCCCGGGTCATACCGTCTCTGGTGGTAGTTTCCGTTGTACAGAAAACCGGTGCCTTCCATTCGAAACGTGACCGGAAGGGGGGACAGATCCAAGGGACAGTAGACGATTTGCGGGTCGGGGCGGCCGGGTTCCAGGTGAGGCAGATTGATATTCCAGAAGGTCCCGGCGGCCCAGGGGGCCTGTAACAGCTTTCTTAGAAGGGGCCGCACCCATCGGGCCGAGCGGGCCCAGTCGACGGGAAGGTCTTTCCTGCAGTACTGAGAAACGGCGATGCCCGGCACGCCCTCCAGCACGCCTTCCCGAACGGCCGCTACCGTGCCGGAATAGTAGACATCCGCACCCAGATTCCCTCCCTGATTGATTCCCGATAGCACGCAGTCGGCATTGGGCGCCAGTTGGCGCAGGCCGATACGCACACAGTCGGCGGGCGTTCCCGAAAGGCTGTAGCGCGAGAGGCCGCGAGCCTCCACCCGGATGGGCTCATGGGTGGTGACCTGGTGGCTGCAGCCCGACAGCGCTTCCTGGGGCGCCCCCACCACGTATCTCCCCAGGCCCTCGACCGCCTTGATCAGCGCCTGGAGCCCGGGGGCATCGAAGCCGTCATCGTTGGTGAGGAGAATTTTCATATGTGAAGGGTCAGCGCAGTCGCCAGCGGCTTTCCCGGGAGACTCCAGGGCAGAGGTCTACCCTTCCGGGACCAATATATCAAAGGACAGGACAGGGATTCCTGCAGGAACTGGAAGAGGGGACTGACCGACGGCTGGGACATTCGGTTTCAGACGACAGACGGAGGGCTCGCCGGCGGGCGTCCTCCCTGTCTAAATGACTTGACTCATTTTGCGCCGAGATGCTAAACAGACCCGTTCAACCCGGGCGAGTAGCTCAGATGGGAGAGCGCGGCGTTCGCAACGCCGAGGTCGAGGGTTCGATCCCCTTCTCGTCCACCAGTCCTAATTCCAAAAAAATCCAAGATAGTGTATTAACATCTTATAATCAGTAGTTTAATCTGGTTAGTCGTCTAGTTTTGTTCAGTATTGTCCCTTGACATCTGGGGGCATCTAGGGGCATAATCGGGGGCATGTAGGTAATTATTTCAAGGAGATGCCCCCAAATGCGCCTCAGTGATATTACCATCCGCCGCACCCGACCCAGCAATAAAACGAGGAAACTATTCGACGGCCGCGGCCTCTATGTGGAAGTCACTCCCCGGGGCGGCAAATATTGGCGATTAAAGTACCGCTTCGGAGGGAAGGAAAAACGGCTCTCATTGGGTGTCTATCCCGACGTTTCTCTCAAAGAAGCCCGGCAGCGATGCGAAGATGCCCGCCGCCTGTTGTCCCGTGAGATCGACCCAAGTGAGCACCGCCAGGCCCTGAAGGCCGCAAAGGTGCATCAGGCGGCCAACAGCTTTGAATCTGTGGCACGCGAATGGTTCACCAAGCATGCCCCTCGCTGGGCTGAGAGTCATTCCAGCCGGATCATCAGTCGGCTTGAACGGGATGTCTTTCCTTGGATCGGTGGCAAGCCGGTGGCTGCCGTCACCCCTTCCCAACTTTTATCGGTAGTTCGCAGGTTGGAAGAACGCGGCGCTCTGGAAACCGCTCATCGGGCGCTTCGAAATTGCGGGCAAGTGTTTCGCTATGCCGTGGCCACCGGACGTGGCAGGACCGATCCCACTGTGGTCTTGAGAGGGGCCTTGCCACCTGTGAAGGGAGGACACTTCGCTGCCCAGACCGATCCCAAGGCAATCGGCCCATTGCTGCGAGTCCTGGACGGCTATGAAGGGTCACTCATCGTTCGTTGCGCCTTGCGGCTGGCCCCACTGGTTTTCGTTCGGCCCGGGGAACTCCGCCGCGCCGAATGGTCTGATATCGACCTGAAATCGGCCGAATGGCGTTTCACCGTTTCCAAGACCGACACCCAGCATCTGGTTCCCCTTTCCCGTCAGGCGGTGGAGATCATGCGCGAACTCTACCCGCTGACCGGACAGGGACGCTATGTGTTTCCCAGTGCCCGCACGTCGAGGGGAGACCGGCCCATGAGCGAAAATGCCGTCCTTGCTGCCCTCAGACGCATGGGTGTCGGCAAGGAGGAGATGACAGGGCACGGCTTTCGGGCCATGGCAAGAACCCTCCTGGATGAAGTGTTGGGCTTTCGACCCGATTACATCGAACACCAGCTGGCCCATGTGGTGCGTGATCCTCTTGGGCGAGCCTACAACCGCACGGCCCACTTGCCTCAGAGGAGAGAGATGATGCAAGCGTGGGCCGATTACCTGGACCAACTCAAAGCTGGCCAAAAATCCGATCCCACTTCGGCTGTACTTCCGATGCCGGTGGTCGGTAGCGAGAGCCATCGCCCCCGGCTATCCGACCCTGTCTGACATCCTTCCCGCAGGGATCACTGTGGAGGGAGCGACCCCAGAGGGGTGGGTTAACCGTGAACTGCGAAGTGAAACGGCTAACCCTCCCCGATACCGCACCAGCGGTCAAAATTCGGGGGTCGCTCCCTCCTTTTTCTCCCCTCTCGTGCCGCGCCGTTGCGCCGAAACAGGGGGGACCCGCTAGGCGCAGCCTCGCTTCGCCCTTCCGCAGCGGATGCGGGAAAACCGTGTTGTGCCGTGTCTGATGCGGGGTTTCGGAAAATCCCTTAACCACAACGGCGAGGACTCCGCCCTCTGAGAGAATAGCATTGTGGGTGTGGAAATCATGAAACGGCTGAGTGAACATCGCTGCGTTGTAGCCGTTTCACCCATACGGCGGCATCTGCTTGACCCCCGGAGGCGGAAATCGTGGATCCATCCTGCTTCGGCAGAGGCCACCGTTTCCTTCTCAGGGATCGCAGGTTCCGCCGCCTGTGGGGAATCCGGAATGGCCGGCTCGCTCAGTGGCCGCCATTCGGTCGGGGCCAACCGTCCCGACCCCGCGCGCGAAGGGGATCCGCGAACACCGGGTCCCGCTGTGCCGTCGTGCCTTGGAGATCCTCAAGGAGGCGCGGGAACTCGGTCGCGGTAATCCGCTGGTGTTTCCGCCTGTGGGAGGAAAGCCAATCGCGAACACGGCGACGTCGGATCTGCTCAGGGAGTCGGGAATTGCGGCCGTGCCGCACGGCTTCCGGTCGAGCTTTCGGGACTCGGCGGCCGAAGAGACGGACCATCCCCGAGAGGTGATCGAGGCGCCCGTGGCGCATGTGGTCAGGAACCGGGTGGCCATCAAGGGGATCCTGTGGGTAATGCGTACAGGGTTGCTGTGGCGGGGAAACAACGAAAGTCTTAGGGCCAATTGGGGCAAAATGCTTCAACTGGGCCTCGGCGGTAGCTGGCGCCAATTGAGGGGTAGCGTGTGCTAAGCTACTGACGTGCAAAGATCCAGAATCGTTTCGAACCCACCCTCATGTCCACAGTGTGGCGCTCCTATGCAGCTCCGCAAGGCGAAAAAGGGCCGGAACGCTGGGGGCAAGTTCTGGGGTTGCACGGAATTTCCCAACTGCCGCGGTACCCGAGATGCTGGTGACGATCCGGAGCCGAGAAAGCCGGACCAGACCCTCCCAAGACCCGGTCTGCTGCCAGTCAATTGGATTGAAGACGTTGGCGCGCGGCGTCCCGGCTTCGTTCCCGAGTACGTGTCCGTCGGAGCTCTTCCTGGGCTTCTCCATGATCGGCTGTGCCACGATGCTAGATTGAGCCAGGTTCTCAGCCAGTGCTTACTGCTGTCTCGCCGGGACCGCACACGTCATGGCACCGCAGATTCTCGTTTCGCTAGCGCACTTCTCCTCAAGATCCTAAGGCGAGGTAGAGCTCCTCTCGCAACGCTCAATGTCGAACGCGAAGCGTTGCACACTCACGGCTTGTTGGATCAAGTGAGGGAGTTCGCCATAGATGACCCCGAGGTCGGTTGGGATTCTCGTTTGGTCGGCCGACTGCGTGCGAGGCCCGAATCTGTAATGTCGCGAGCCGTGGAGCGGACTCCCTTCGTTCTCGATTCCGTCTTCGACATCGATGCTGATTCTGATGAGCCATTGCTGGGAAGCAATGAGGAAGCATCGTTTCTAAAGGCGTGGGTACCGATGACTCTCGGGCCCTGTGCTGGCCACTGGTTCACACCTCAGGCACCATTGGACAAACTGATCGAGTCCGGCGGCATGGGCGATGGCAGCGGGGCGCGCCGCTGCGACTTCCTATTTAGTCACCCTGGCGGTCCACCGGTAGTGATCGAGATCGATGGTCCGGAACACGATGCCGCCGTCGATGATGCACGAGACGAGTCATTGCGCTCCGTCGGAATAGACGTTCTTCGCGTCACAAATGCCGAGGTTATGCGGGGCCACGGCCCCATGCTGGATCGCATTCGCGCTCACTGCCATGCAGCGCTTACGGCGTTTCTTCCGGTCACCGGTGAGGATAGGGTGGCTTCCTCGCTCGCTTTCGATTGCGCCACGGCCGCAAAGGTGCAATTAGCCATCGCCCGAGCTGTCGAATACGGGTGGCTAACGGCAGGTGCGAATTGGGAGATCTACATCAGCGGCGCTGGTTCGTCGTCTGTGGCCGGCGTGCTGGACACAATTACGTTGCTCGCAGGCTTCGACGTGCTCTACGCCGGGCACTCGCTCCCCGCAACCTGTACTGTTTGCACGGAAGATCAGTTCAGTATCACTTGGATGTATTCGGATCAGGGCGAATGGGTGGTGACAACTGCGTCCAAGACACCCGACAACCGGGTGCGCATCGCCGTCGAATCCGCGACGAGTCCGTTTCACGCGATTCCCAGAGAGGGCAAGAGCGATTTTGTAATTCGTCCAGCGTTTCTCCCAGCACTGCTTGCGACCGAGCAGGGATTCGACATCAATCGGCGGTCTATTGCCACAAAGACCTATCCGGAAGCTAGGTCGGCACTGAGGATGTTCCTTCACAACGTGTTTCGCAAACGCGAGTATCGTCCGTTGCAAGGTGAGGCAATATTCAACGCGCTCCGCCAGAATGATTCCGTTGTGCTACTTCCAACCGGTGCTGGGAAGAGCATCATCTACCAACTCGCCGGCCTCCTCATGCCCGGCCTGACTCTGGTCGTCGATCCAATAAACGCGTTGATTGAAGATCAGGTTGAGGGATTGCGCGCTTACGGGATCGATCGCGCAGTAGCGATAACCGGAGCTAATGACTACGTTGAACGCGAGCGTCTATTGCGCCGCGTCGAGCGCGGCGAATACCAGTTCGTGCTTCATTCACCTGAGCGGCTTCAGTCCCCACAGTTCCGCTCAACGCTACGTGCACTCGTAGAGTGCTCGCTCGTCAACCTTGCTGTCATCGATGAAGCGCATTGCGTCTCGGAGTGGGGACATGATTTCCGGCCAGCGTATCTGAACCTCGGGAACAATCTCCGCAGGCTGGGTGCAGACCGCAAGGACAGACCACCACCGCTGCTCGCTCTCACAGGTACCGCCTCCCGCGCAGTGCTCCGGGATATGCTGACCGATCTTGACATCGACCGCAGTCGCTCGGAGGCGTTGGTCCGTCCCCTGTCGTTCGACCGGCCAGAAATCTATTTGGAGATGGTACAAACGTCACCGAGAGAGGACCCTAAGGCGGCACTGCGCGGCGTGCTAAACGCTTTACCAGGGAAGTTTGGAATGCCTCGAACAGAGTTCTATCGCCGCTCAGGTGTGGACACGGCTTCTGGGATTGTGTTCGTACCGACAGTGAGAAGCCGCCCGTACGGCGTGATGGATGCACGAAACATCGCCCAACAGGCGACGGGATCGGAAGTCACTGTGTACAGTGGTAAGCCCCCTTGGGGAAGCGACTCCGGCGACGACTCTCGGAAATGGGACGAGGAAAAACGGGAGAATGCAGCGGCCTTCAAGACCAACCGCGTGCCCGTCCTAGTCGCGACCAAGGCATTTGGCATGGGAATCGACAAGCCGAACATCCGGTACACGGTGCATTTCGGTATGCCGATGTCGCTTGAGAGCTTCTACCAGGAAGCCGGGCGCGCTGGCCGAGACCGTAAACCAGCCCGTTCGATCGCAGTGTTCTCCGAGTACGATCGCAGTCGCTCGGACAAGTTGCTCAATCCGGATCTCGCTTTAGACGAACTCGTTGAGCGGTTTAAGGAAGTGGAAAGTGATCGCGAAATCAGCGACGACGTGACACGGGCGCTGTGGTTCCACCTTCAATCATTCAGCGGAGTGGGGCAGGAAATCGCAAATGTGGAAGCGGTGATGGACGCAATTGGGGATCTTTCCTCAAGCCACCGGAAGGAGCTTCCATATGGTGACGACAGCGACAAGAAGCTCAAAGAAAAAAGCATCTACCAACTACTTAAACTTAGTGTCATTCGCGACTACGAGGTCGACTTCGGTGGGAAGAAGTTCATCATTCATGTTATTCCCTTCGACCTCGACCGATGTAGAGACCGGCTGATCGAGTACGTCCGGGCAGCAACACCCGGCAAGACTAAGGCATTTGTCAGGCAAGCGCATGAGATCAACTCCGTTGGACTGCGTCAGGCGGTGCTTGACTTAACGAGAATGCTGGTTGAATTCACCTACGACGAAATCGAACGTTCACGGCGGCGAGCGATCATGGAGGCCATCCAGCTCGCTCGCCACGCCTCGAGCGATTCGGAAATTCGCAGACGACTGCTGGACTACCTCCAAGAGGGGCTTGGGTCTGAACGCATCGAGCAGCTGCTGGCTAGCGAAGAGGTCAAGTTGTCGATGTGGTGGGAACTAGTCGATAAGGTACAAACAGAGATGGATGCGGGTGAACTTCGGGGCCTTTGCATCCGCGCGCTCGAATCTGATCCCGACCATCCGGGGCTTCTGCTGACACGCGCACTCGCAGAGGCAATGTGCTCGGATCATGATACGATCGTCAGTTCGAAAGGCATTGCTACCGCGATCCGGGCGGCTGTCGAGACATACGAGATCTCCCAGACGGACATTGAATCGACTGTTGACAACATGTTTGACCTTGCGGGGACTCGTGCCCGTAATCTTGGCCCAGCGCTCACCACTGCGCTGCTCGACCTTGCCGACACGAGACCTGACTGCGCATTCGTGGAGCCGATGACTTCCGATCGTGCAGCCGAACTCGATGACTCTCGCGTGCGCGCAGTCGTCGCCACGCGACGAATTCGGAAGGTCGTCGACCAGGTCGAACGGGCAGCACGACACGTAGTTGGGGAGTACGCGAAGCGTGGGATAGGGGAAGCATTGGGAGCATGATATGGACGTAATGGACGACATCCACGAGCGGCTAAATGAGACTGAAAGACGGGCAGGTGAGGTCGTCTCGCGCCTTGAACAAGTAGACTCACTTCAGCGGTTGATTGCCGACGCCGGGCGAGGGCTTGACGATGCCAACGCCAACGTTGTGAATCTCGCGGCTGCAACCAGAATCGCTGTTGAATCGCTGAACGAGACCCTTGTCGCATTCCGTGAGGCCATTGCAGTGATTCGGCGCTCGGACCCCGCACCAGTCAGAGAATCACTTGCCCGGATCGAGACAGAAATTGGACGGATCGACGCTAAACTCGCTGTTGTCGAAAAACTTGAATCTGAGTTCCAGAACACCAGGATCACTATTGTTCAAGCAGTCGAGAGCAACCTTAGCGAGACCAAAAAAGTGGTCGAAGATGCCGTCGAACGCCTTTCGCGGCAGACCATTTTCGACCGTATCTTTGGACGGTACCGGTAAATCTGAACGTCACGAAGACAGATATGCTCCATAACAGCGTGTCGGGCCGCATCCTTGTCGGCCATTTCCTTCAACGGATACTGTTGGCAGCAATTTTGCTTGATGGCTCAGAATTTGGTGCGCGTAGTCCTGCTATTCCTGCCACCATCGTCAGCGCCAATATTAGCTCCATGGAGACCTCCCGCTTTTGAAGTTTCCATGAATGAAAACACACCGTAGGAAGATCCATCCCCACAGAAAGGAGAGACTCATGTCGGAAGATTCCTACCAGCCCGACGACTGGCCCCCCGAATACAAGGATGACTGGGAATACACCTCTCAGGAGGAAGAAGCACACGGACCGCTACAAGACACACTCACCATCCTCGACGAAGCAGAAGAGCGCATAGAGGATGGCGAGGAGCCCACATACGAATCAGAAAGCATCGAAGGAGAACGGCCTGCCTGGCTCCGCCCGAGCGGGGACACCCACAGGACAGCCAGACCGGCAAGAAGGCGCCGAGTCGAAAACCCGAAAGACTGAGAGGAAAGGAAGGAAAACGATGACAGGGATCTTGCAAATGGACTCTTCGATAGTCTCGTTTTTCTCTTCCACTGCGGGTGCGTTCTTCCCTTGGCCTCTGGCCGTTACTGCCCGGCACAACTCTTGCTGTCGAGGGGGATCTGTGCGGCACCGGGCGGTGCGGCACCGTCCCCGCTGCCCCACTCCGGTCGCTCCGCTCCCTCCGCAGGACAGCGCTCAGACCCTGACGCTTTCGGTGCCCAAAAACCCTGCAATTTTCAATGCCCATTGACAGAGGAACCTGCGGTCCCTGAGAGGGGAATCCGTCCTGGAGGGGTTCCGGGGTGGTGTCGCATGCCAGCGACCTGGAAATGGCAGCCCCCCCGGCAAAGCTCAAAGATTCAGGGGG
>JAPPFQ010000100.1 GCA_028875135.1 Acidobacteriota bacterium | reverse complement strand
CCATACCTCCGACGGCTACGACTGGCCTCCCATCGAGGTGTTGCGCGGCGTGTTCGCCAACTGGTGGCAACAGGGGGTGGACGGAATCTACTGCTTCAACTGGACCTATGCCATGAAGGAGGACGCGGACCGCATCGGCGCGCTGCTGCACGATTACAGGATGGCGCCGGTGCACCGCCGCCTCTACCGGGAGATCGGTGATCCGGAGATGCTCCGCCGCAAGGACAAGACCTTCGTAGTTCAGCGCCGCGGCGGGGGAGGGAGCGGCGCCCCCGGGACGGTCGGATGGGAGACCCCGCGCTTCTTTCTCAATACCAACATGCTGGCTCAACTGCCGGCCGCGCTGGACAACCGGGGGAAGGCCGACACTCTCCTGAAGCTTTCGGTAGCCGATCCTCTGGGGCGGGAAGCTCGAAACATCCAGGACATCCGTTTACGACTCATTCTCCACGACGCCGCGGCCGGTTCCCACATCGAGAAAATGAGAACCTCGGTGAAGCCCGATCCGCCGGGGCCGAACCGGTTGCCCAGAGCCTTGATCGCCCTGTTCAAGCGTGTCAACCACCTCTACAACGCCTCACCGCCGGGAGACATTGGGAAACGGATCGAGGTGAGGATCAACAACCTGCTGCTGGAGGAGCCGGTTGTAGCGGACGGATGGCTGGTGTTTCCGGGTTTGGATCCAAATCAGTTCGCCGTGGGCACCAACCTGGTGGGAATACGCGTGACCGGCCGGTCGCCTCAAGCCGACGCCCCCCTCTTCGTCGAGAAGCTCGAGCTGCAGGTGGACTATCGCTGAATCGGAACACCGGCCCGCAGGGCTTCTCGAAAACCCACCGCCGGCGAGAAACTTGCTCCACCGGGGCCCGTCTGGCCGGCCGCTATCATCGATGCTAGACTGACCTGTCGGCATCTCATTCGACTCTCATTTCGTTGGCGGCCCTCAACATCTCCGTCGCGCTGACCACCCGCATCACCCATCGACCCGAAAGATCGCACGGCAACAGGGCTGCTCCCATCAACAGAACGGAAACGGCAATGAACGTGAAGACGGTTGCAAGCGGTACAATGATCTTCTGGGCAGGTCTGACGCTCGGACTGCAGGCTCAGCAACTCCCCGAGACTCTGGAGCTCGACCAGGCCATCGAGATGGCACTCTCCAGCCACGGTGACCTGGAAGCCGCCGGAGCCGCCATCGAGGCGCGAGCCGGTTCGACCCTGCAAGCCGGGGCGTTGCCATACCCGGTGCTTAACTTTCAAACGGAAAACTGGCGTTTCCACGGCGCCCCGGCCTTTCGGCCCTCCCAGGACCTGGACGTGTTCGCCTGGGTGGACGTCCCCGTCGAAACGGCGGGGAAGCGGAAGCGGCGCGTCCAGCTCGCCGAGGCCGACCAGCGTGTCGCGGAGTTCACACGCCAACTGGTTGCCTGGAGAATTCGGCAGAGGGTCAAGAGGGCCTATTGGAAAGCCCTGGCCGCCGTGAGCGACGTGGAGATGCTGTCGCGCAGCCGCGACACCCTGCAGCGCCTGGAAGAATACCATGAGGCGCAGGTGCGGATGGGCTCGATGGCCGAGGTAGACCTGATCAAGGTTCGGGTCGAAGTCGGGCGGGCGGCATTGGCCCTTTCCGGCGCCGAGATGGAAGTGAGACGAGGCAAGATTGCCTTGCTCGAGGCCATGGGAATCCCTGAAATGAACACCGGCTTTGAAGTTCGACAGCCGGAGGCGCAGCCCGTCAAGGTGGCCTGGAATGAGGACCGGGTCGCTCTGCGCGCGGTGGAGACTGCCTTGATGCATCGACCGGAGTCTCTGATCGGCCGGGCCCGGGTGGAGCGGGCCCGGGCGGACCTGGCCTTGCAGCGGTCGCTGGACCGGCCCGACCTGCGGCCCTTTCTTGGTTACAAACGTACGGCAGGATTCAACACGCTCATGGGCGGTTTTTCGATCTCCTTGCCGGTTGGTGGTCAAAACAAGGGTGGAATTCAGGAGGCTCTGGCCGAGGTCCGCGGCCGGGAAGCAGCCCAGCGGGCGGTGGAGGCTCGCATCGGCGCGGAGGTGGTTGCAGCGGTGGCGAAA
>JAPPFQ010000459.1 GCA_028875135.1 Acidobacteriota bacterium | reverse complement strand
ACGCTATACCCACCTGAGCATCGGCCACTTGATGGAGCAATATGACAAGGCCCATCCCAGAGCTCACAGCAAAGCCTGAAACCGGCGTCCCTTCGGCACGGCTGGCGGACCGGATCGGTTCCAGGGCCCTGGCGCTGGGGTTCGACAAGGTCGGCTTCAGCCGGGCCGTTCCGCTGGGTTCGGGGAGCGGTCTGGAGAAGTGGCTGGAGTCGGGCCACCAGGGAGACATGCACTGGATGAGCAGGAACGCCGCCAAGCGCCAGGACCCGTCGCTGATTCTGGCCGAAGTCAGGACCGTTCTTTCGGTGGCCGTCAATTACTACCATCCCCTCGACCACTCCGAGAACCCACGGCACGGCAATATCTCCCGCTATGCCTGGGGCCTGGACTACCACCGCCTGTTGAAGGCCCGACTCAAGGAGCTGGCCGGATGGATTGCCGAGGCCCTGCCCCCGGCCAACGGGCTGTTCTATTCGGACACCGGTCCGGTGATGGACAAGGTCTGGGCGCACAAGGCCGGCCTGGGTTGGATCGGCAAGCACTCGAACCTTGTCAGCCGGGATCGGGGATCGTGGCTCTTCCTGGGAGAGATCCTGTTGGATCTCGAGCTGCCGGAGACCCGGGAGAGTGGAAATTTCTGCGGTAGCTGCCGGCGCTGCCTGGATGCCTGTCCCACCGGGGCGATCGTGGCTCCCTACGTGGTCGATTCCCGCCTGTGCATTTCCTACCTGACCATCGAACTGCGAGGCACCATACCCCTGGAGCTGCGGCCCCTGATCGGCACCCGGATCTTTGGCTGTGACGACTGCCAGGACGTCTGTCCCTGGAACCGGTTTGCCCAGCCCAGCCAGGAGAAAGACTTCTACCCCTCACCCGGGAACCATGCGCCGGTTCTGATGGAGCTGATACGAATCAGCCGCCGGGAATTCTCCGAACGATTTCGGCTCAGTCCCATCCGGCGCTGCGGCTATGCCGGATTTCTGCGAAACGTGGCCATCGCGCTCGGCAACAGCGGCCTCCCGGAGACAGTCCCCTCCTTGACGGTCGCGCTTCATCACCCGGAGAGCCTGGTCAGGGGCCATGGGGCCTGGGCCCTGGGCCGAATCGGCGTCCGTGAGGCTCGATCGGAGCTGCTGCAGGCGGTCCGGACGGAATCCGATCCACGCGTCAGTAGCGAAATCCGGCTGGCTCTGGACAGCCTGGAGTTCAGGCGTTCCTCCCAAAACACCGGGCCTCCGGCCATCGCAGGTTAGAACCGCCGATCCGCCCCGGATTGTATTTTCCCCTCTCTCGCCCCATAATACGCGCCAACCTGGAGGCCAATCATGTCTTCATCCAAAAAACCCTTGCGCATCCTGGTGGCTCCCAACGCTTTCAAGGAGAGCCTGTCCGCCATGGATGCGGCGGCAGCCATCTCTCGGGGGCTTCTCAAGGTGCTTCCCGATTCCAGAATCACACAACTGCCCATCGCCGATGGCGGAGACGGAACGCTGGAAGCCGTGGTCGAAGGCACCCATGGAAAAATCTTCCGGGCTCGCGTGCTGGATCCCCTGGGAAAGAAGATTTTCGCCCAATATGGATTGACGGGCGACGGCAAGACCGCCGTCATCGAAATGTCGAGGGCATCCGGCCTGGCCCTGGTTCCGACCTCGCAACGCAATCCCATGCTGTGCACCAGCTACGGGACCGGTCAGTTGATCAAGGCCGCGCTCAAACGCGGCGTGCAGGACATCATCCTGGGCATCGGGGGAAGCGCCACCGTCGATGGGGGCGTCGGCGCCTTGCAAGCGTTGGGAATCGAATTTCTCGATCGTCGAGGCAGGCCGGTCGGTTGGGGCGGCAACGGACTGAAGTCGATCGCTCGAATCGACATGGACAGGATCAACCCCCTGCTCAAGCGGGCACGAATCCTGGTGGCCTGCGACGTGGACAATCCCCTGGTCGGGCCCCGGGGATCGGCAGCCGTATTCGGCCCCCAAAAGGGAGCCACCCCGGGCATGGTCCGAAAGCTGGATGAACGCCAGGGCAGGCTGGCCCGGCTCATTCAGCAGACGACAGGCCGGGATGTCTCCCAGGTTGCCGGCAGC
>JAPPFQ010000376.1 GCA_028875135.1 Acidobacteriota bacterium | reverse complement strand
TTATGGAGAACAGTACGCTTATGACGTACTTTAGCCATTGACAGGGTAGTGGTCTACAGTCCCCCGGCGTTCCTGAATATCTTGTGTATCCATGTTCAAAATAATATCGATTCTCCGGTGCCGCTCCATCTGCCCCACCTCATCAGCTTTCAACTTCCGGCTCGGCTGCGAGTCCCCCCAGGGAAGAGTGATTTCGGTTTACCTCGCCGTCCGACTGGTTTATTTTTGCTCAATAGCCAAGCTGGAGAGATCCAATTCCGGCGTTTCGAGGGCCTGGATGAATCTGCCGAAACCGGACAAAACGGGCAGTGAATGGTTGCCGACCCAGCCGGACCGCGCCTATCGGCGGGGAATGGCGCAGTTGCGATGGCGCCACTTCAACGGAACTCCGCCGCTGGATTTGGCGGCGGAACACTGCCGCCTGGTCGATCTGAGCCTGCTGTCCCTGCTGAAGCCGAGCCGACTCGCGGCTCCCGGCAACCGCGCCCGGGACCGGAAGACCTGTTGGCTGGCTGTGGGCGCTTACGGCAGTCTGGAACTGACTCCCTTTTCTCCGCTCCGGTTGTTGCTGACCGGAGCAATCGGAGATGGAGGGGCAAGCCAGGTTGTCGAGGACGCTCGATCCCGGATGGCGGCGATGGGAATTCGCGGCGAGGTCGTTCAACTCAGTTCCCGGGAGTGCCTGCGCCGATCTCAGACGGACATGGACTTTTGCCTGGAGCTGCTGTCGTCTCGATGGTTGGGTGGGTCGAGGTCAGTGGCGTCCGAGCTGCAGCAGCAGCTCCGGTCGACTCTGGTCAAGCGGCCGGTTGTCTTTCTCTCTGACCTCGAGGGCTACTACCGGCAGATGCTGGACGGTGGAGAATCGAGTGTCTATGCCCTGACGGCCGGCCTGGAACAGGGGCCGGGCGGGTTGTGGTGCTGCCGGGCGCTGTTGCAGGCCTTGAGGCTGCTTGCCGGAACCGGCGACCCCGTCCGGATTCTGGGAAAGGGAGGGATTACGCCCGGGGAGTGGACCCGACTTCTGGCGATTCGGGAACGCCTGCTGCAGATTCAGACCCATCTGCATTTCCTGGCGAAGGCGCCCGAGTCGGACCTGTTGGGCGAGTCCGGAGTTCAAACCGCCCGATTCCTGGGATTTCACGATTCCCGTCAGCTTCCGGCGCTGGAATTGCTGGTGAGAGACATTCTGAGGCGAAAAAGGAAACTGACGGCGCTCTTTGAGGGCTATCTGGAGCGCAACAAGGCGGCCTTTCTGAAAGGAACCGAACCCTTCAGGTCTCAATACCTCAGGCTGGTTTCTCAACCGGAACAGGGTAGCGAAGAGGAGACGCCCCAGCGCTGGATGAAGGTTTTTCGCCTGAGTCAAATGGAGCCGGAGATCATGCAGCCTCCGATGGTTTCACGGCTGCGGTCCCAACTGCACCAGTGGCCGGCTCGCTATTGGCGGGTTCCCGCCATGCACGCCGACTTCCGGGGCATCCTCAAGAACAAGGGACGGGTGGGGCCGGCGATGCGGCGAATGCGTGACCTTGGATTCCTTGGCCGCTACCTGCCCGAGTTCGGTCGCCTGGACTGCCTTCCCGGCATTGCCCGAGGCCGCAGGTATTCGATCGATGAGCACACGCTGCGGGCGGTCGATCGCTTGGACCTGGTGGCCAATTCAACCGACCCCGGCCTGAGAGATTATCGAGGCTTGCTGGAACAGGTGGAAGACCCTTCGATCCTCTACCTGGGTCTGCTCTTGCATGAGACCGGTTTGAACGGGACGGATCAGTTGTCGGGCAATGGCCAATCCATGGCGGTTCGCGCCTTGCAGCGCCTCAACGCGTCGCCGGAAGACCGGGACAAGGTTCTGATGCTGGTGACGGAGCAGGCCCTGCTCGCCCACGTATCGCAAAGGAGAGACTTCGACGATCCCCAGATTGTCCAGGAGATCAGCTCGGTGGTGGAGACCACCGACAATCTGAATATGCTGTTGCTGCATACCTTCGCGGACTTGACCTCGGTGGATGAGACTGCCTGGTCGGAAAGAAACCGGTTCCTGTTGTGGTCCTTGTATTTCAGAGTCATGGACCGCCTCATGT
>JAPPFQ010000625.1 GCA_028875135.1 Acidobacteriota bacterium | reverse complement strand
CCGCCACCACACCCAGGCCCTTGCCCTCGGGGTTCAGGATTCCGCTGGAGCGGCTGACGTCGCGGAAGCGGCCGTCACCAAGGTTCCGGTAGAGACGGTCCGACACCCCGGCGTAGTGGCGCGGATGACAGTAGGCCCGAATCCCCTTCATCTCGCAGGGCGGATTGCGCTCGAAGGTCGCATCCAGGTAGTTGACCACATAGAGGTCGGCGGCTCCGTCCCTGTCGTAATCGAAGAAGGCGGCGCTGGTGCTCCATTCGGCGCCGGCGACCCCCGCCCCGCGGGTGACGTCGCTGAAGGTGCCGTCGCCGTTGTTGCGGAAGAGCCGGTTGGGGCCGAAATGGGTGAGGTAGAGATCGGGGTCCCCGTCGTTGTCGTAGTCTCCCACGGCAACTCCCATGCCGTATGCGGCGGGTGCTTCCAGGCCCGCTTCAGGGGTCACCTCCTGCAGGCGCCCGCCGCCCAGGTTGCGATAGAGCGCGTGGGGTCTCGGCTCGAACGGCGGCGAATCGGGCGTGCGGCCGCCGTTGATCAGCAGCACGTCCAGCCTGCCGTCGCCGTCGTAGTCCAGCAGGGCGCATCCCGATCCCATGGTCTCCACCAGGTGCTTCTGGGCCGAGGCGCCGTTCTGGTGGAGAAAGTCGACGCCCATCGCCCGGGTCCGGTCGCTGAAAGGCACGGCCGGGTCCGCCGGAACGGCATCGCCAGGAAAGCCAAGAAGATACAGCGCCGGCAAGGCTAAGCCGAACCGCAGCAGAGTAGAGAGTGGGGAGTGGAGAGTGGAGAGTGTTTGGATCGATGCGTAAAGCACGTCGTTGATCTCGGAGGAGTCCTTCAAGAAGGTACAGCCAAATCGTCAGGCCCTTGAATGCTCCCGGCACGCTTCACTTAACGCTGTCAGATCACCTTTCTGAAACCCAATGTAGGGTTATACCAAACGACATCCACGAAGGGCAGGCAGGATTGATAAGAGCAATCCACAAAAAAAACGACGAACCACGAATGGACACGAATGAACACCAATAATGCCTGATGAGTTGTTGAGGGGCTTGCAGAATTGCGGACGTAATTTGGTGCTGCTTGTTACTGCTGGTTGTTGAAGGAGGTGCATCAGTATTCGTGTCTATTCGTGTTCATTCGTGGTTCGTCTTTATCGACGATTGGGGATTCTCCCTCGAATGGTCCACTCGGCAGGCGGGGCGCCGGCCAACCACAATAGAGGCGTGAGCGTGGCAAGGCAGGTGCGGCCGCTCCAGGCCGCTCGAAAGTTTGGGGCGGCCCACCCGACAGACCGGAATCTTAGCACGGGCGGCTCCCGCAGCCTGGCGCCCCCCATTGAAAAAAAATCGGGTTGGGGTTAACCTTGGAACGTTGAACGAAGCACCTGCCGCAGGAGGGTTTCTCCTGAGCAGCGGAAGGCGATTCTTGCCGTAGCGGATGGACCTTCGAATTCGCAGTTCACCCCGCGCACAACCCTTCCCATGGCGCCCTGGACAGCCCGGGGCGGGCCCGCATTGCTCGCCGGTAGATGCGGAGATGATGTCCGGTGCGTGGGAGTCGCGGCCTGAAGCGCATTTCAAAACCGCCCGCTTGAGCCGGGATTTGTGGCCACCGCTATGAACGAAGCCGACTCCTCACCCATGATCGAGGCCCGGGGGTTGAGCAAGACCTTCGGGACCTTTGCCGCGCTTCAGGACGTCTCCTTCTCGATTCCCCGCGGGCAGGTGGCCGCCTTCCTGGGCCCCAACGGAGCCGGCAAGTCAACCACTCTGCGGATCCTGACCGGCTATCTCACGCCCACCGCCGGCGTGGCCCGCATTGCGGGCCGGGATGTCGCCCGCCACCGCATCGAAGCGGCCGCCCGGATCGGTTACCTGCCGGAGAACGGTCCCCTCTATCCGGAGATGACCCCCCTGGAGCTGCTTCGGTTTTTCGGCGAGGCCCGCGGGCTGAACCGGGACCGGCTGGAGGCGCGCATCGAGGCCGTGGTCGAGCAGTGCCGCCTGGAAGCCGTCCTGGAAAAGAGCGTCTACAAGCTCTCCAAGGGCTATCGCCAGCGCCTGGGAATGGCCCAGGTCCTGCTGCACG
>JAPPFQ010000205.1:383-2092 GCA_028875135.1 Acidobacteriota bacterium | reverse complement strand
GCGGTGAGTGTTCCGTTTCGGGCCACTTCCCAAACAGGTCGTCTCGTGGTAGAACTTGGATTGCTGTTCCGGCGACCCCAATAGAGGAGGCAAACCATGGCGTACCCGCGACTGATGAGAGTGGCTCAGCATTTTGAAGCGCCCACGGTGGATGACATTCCGGGGACGGTTCGAGACGAGGTGGCTCGCCTCAACCTGTCCTCTCAGATCAAGGCCAGTCAGACTATCGCCATTTCGGTGGGCAGCCGCGGCATCGCCAATATCGCCCTGATCGTCAAGTCACTGGTGGAGGAACTCAAGGCCCTCGGCGCCAAGCCCTTCCTGGTGCCTGCCATGGGAAGCCACGGCGGGGGAATTGCGGAGAACCAGCGGGGCATCATCGAGAGCTACGGGGTCACGGAAGAATTCACCGGGGCGCCCATACGGGCCTCCATGGAAACTGTCGAGGTGGGTCGCACCGAGGAAGGGGTTCCGGTGCTGTTCGACAAGTTTGCCTTCGAGGCCGACCACGTGGCCGTGGTCGCCCGGGTCAAGCCGCACACCGGCTTCAACGGCGAAATCGAGAGCGGCCTTCACAAGATGATGCTCATCGGGTTCGGTAAGCACAAGGGTGCGGCCCTCTATCACCAGGCCATCATTCACTTCAGTTGGGATCAGATGGTGCGGTCGATTGCCCGAACCGTCATTGAAAAGTGCGGGGTGCTTCTGGGGCTGGGGATCGTGGAGAACCAGTACGACGAGACGGCACTGATCGAGGCGGTGGCTCCGGGGGATTTCCTGGAACGTGAAAAGGAGTTGCTGGTGCTGGCCAAGCGATGGATGCCGCGTTTGCCCTTTGAAAACATCGATCTGCTGGTGGTCGACCGGATCGGCAAGGACATCAGCGGGGCCGGGATGGACACCAACGTGATCGGCCGCAAGTACAACGACCACAGGGCGACCGACAGCGAGCGTCCCAGGATCACCCGCATCTACGTCCGGGATCTGACCGACGAAACCCACGGGAACGCTTCAGGGCTCGGAATGGCCGAATACTGCCACCGGCGTGCCGTAGACCGGATGAACCGTGAAGCCACCTACATCAACTGCATGACCGGCAATGCGCCTTCAGGAGCATCGATCCCGATCACCTTCGACAACGACCGCAAGGCGTTGAGCTTGGCGTTGGGGACGGTGGGCCTGGTGGAACCCGAGCAGGCCAGGGTCGTTCGCATTCACGATACGCTCGACCTGCGCGAGATTCTGGCTTCGGAGGCCTATCTTCCCGAAGTGGAATCGCGCAGCGACTTGAGCGTGGTGACCCCTCTTGCGGACCTGAAGTTCGATTCCAGCGGCGATTTCCTCCCCTTCGTGTAAGGGGTTTCCAGGACCGGAACGCTGGGACAATCCTCGCCTGTCAACAGATCACCCGGCGCTTGGTGAAGCCCACTCCTCCTAGATTCACCCTAATGCCAGCCGCCCGTCCCGCACCAGGACCCTGCTATCGCAAAGCACGGTTGCTCCCGAACAGACCAGGTCGATGTTGAGGGTCGATTCGTTCTTTCCACCCATGAATCGATTCTCGCCGAAGGCAACGAACACCATGCCGGACATGCATTCGTCTATGGTTGTCAATCCGGTCGGCCGCGTGATACCCGGATTGACGCCGATGCCTATGTGACTGATCCGGTCGCGGTCGCCTGAGTGTGTGCCCACAAATTCGGCTAAGG
>JAPPFQ010000205.1:0-373 GCA_028875135.1 Acidobacteriota bacterium | reverse complement strand
CTATTGGCTGCCGAGAGGTCGGATATGCGGCCGCCATCGAAAGTAACCACGAGATCACGTACATCCCGCCAGCGGTCGAAGCAAATCGTGCCCTCGACACTGTCTTCCGGAACGGTAAACGATAGCGAACCATAGGGAAGATTCAACACAAGGCTGCCGTTCAGGCGCCCGTCGCTCCGATATACGGGCCTCCCAAGTTCACACCTCATGCAACCGTGGTTGCGAGTCCTGATTTCGAGGACTCGTCCATTGTCAATGATCTCCTGGGTACTTTCCAGAAGGGTGCGTATTTCATCGACATCCGCTCTGATGGCGGCCTCAATGGCAGCGTAAGCCTCGTTTCTTGAAACAAGAAGTCGATCCTGGCCTATTG
>JAPPFQ010000663.1 GCA_028875135.1 Acidobacteriota bacterium | reverse complement strand
AGTCAGGAGACGATCCTGGAGGAGTTCATGACAAGTCGGAAACCGCTTGCTTGGTTGGCTGTCCTCAGCCTGACCTTTTCGGGTTGCTTCTTCGGAGGGAAAAAGGGAGAGGTCATCACCCCCGACGGAGCCGCTGAGCCCGACAAGATTCTCTATGAGAAGGGCTTGCAGGACATAGCCAAGGGCCGTTACGACGTGGGCCGCCTGGTCTTTCAAAACCTGTTGAACACCTACCCCGACAGTGAATACCAGGAACGGGCCAAGTTGGCCATTGCGGATTCCTATTTCAAGCAGGGCGGAACCTCGGGACTGCTCCAGGCCAAGGCCGAATACGAGGACTTCAAGACCTTTTTCCCCACCAGCGAGGAACTTGACGATGCCCAGATGCGCATCGCGCTGACGCACTATCGCCAGATGGAGAAGCCCAATCGGGACGCCACCCAGGCCAGGGCCGCCCAAAAGGAATTCCAGGACTTTATCGCGGAACATCCGCAGAGCCCCCTGGTGGATGAAGCCCGCCAGTACCTGAGGGAGGTTGAAGAGGTGCTGGCGGTCGGCGACCTGGGGGTGGCCAAGCACGAGTTCCTTCGAAAAAACTACCGGGGGGCTTTCAACCGCGCGGCGACGGCCATCAAGTACGCCGATTTCAGCCGGCAGGATGAGGTCCTCTACGTTCTGGGACGGGTGCGTGAACGCGAGCAAAACATCGTTGCAGCCGGTTATTACTATGGGCTCGTGGTCCGATACCACCCGCTCAGCGAGTTTGAAGGCGAGTCCAGAAAGAAGCTGGAAAAACTGGGGCTTCCCATTCCCGACGTCGACCCGGTGGCCCTGGCACGGGCCCAGGAAGACCTGAAAAACGTGACCAAGCGGTCCCTGGTAGGGCGGTTCGCATCCTTGTTCAGCAAGAGACCCGACGTCTCCCGGGCGCGCAAGGCCGAACGCCCGCCTCTGCTGCTGGGACCGGAGCAAATCAACCTGGAGCCGGGCGGCCCCGCAGATCCCGCTTCCACTGCCGCTCCCGTTGCTCCGGCCTCAGTCCCCAGTGGCTCTCTGGGCATCGAAATCGTCACCCGTCCGGAACGAGAGAAGGGTGACGAGTCGGCTTCCCCGGATTCCGGTTCCGAAGAATAGGCAAGCGGCTCACTCCGCGCCGGCTGGAGGCGCTTCGCCGAACGGACTCCTGCCGGATTCCATCCTCCGGGCAATCCAACCCCTCCCGTTACCGGTGGTTTCCCTTCACTTTTGGAGGGACGGCGCTACAATAGCCTGTCTGCGGCCTCGCGAGAACCGCGGGCGCGGTACCATCCCTGCCGGTCCGAGTCGTCAGCATGGAAATTTCAAAGACGTACGATCCCCAATCGGTTGAGCCGGGCTGGATGGAGTTCTGGGAAAGAGAGCGTCTCTTCGTAGCCGACGCCGAATCCAGCCGGACCCCCTTCGTGATCGTCATTCCGCCACCCAATGTGACGGGTTCTCTGCACATGGGGCACATGCTGGTCTATACGCTGCATGACATCGTTGTTCGCTGGCGACGGATGCAGGGGTACAACACGCTGTGGCTGCCGGGCACCGACCACGCCGGCATCGCCACCCAGAATGTGGTGGAACGTCAACTGGAAGCCGAGGGGACCTCCCGCCAGGCATTGGGGAGGGAGGCCTTCGAACGGCGAGTGTGGGAGTGGAAGGAGCAGAGCGGCAACACCATTTTGAGGCAGTTGCGCCGGTTGGGAGGCTCCTGTGACTGGACACGGGAGCGATTTACGCTGGATGAGGGACTGTCCAGGGCGGTGCGAGAAGTCTTTGTGAGGCTCTACGAGGAAGGGCTCATCTACCGCGGCAAGCGACTGATCAACTGGTGCGTCCGCTGCCGCACGGCGCTTTCCGACCTGGAGGTCAACGCGGAGCCGACGCAGGGGAAATTGTACACCCTGCGGTATCCGCTGGCGGGCGGAGATCGTTCGCTCTCGGTGGCCACCACGCGGCCGGAGACCATGCTGGGGGATACCGCGGTGGCCTTCAACCCCAAGGACAGGCGGTATGGCGGGCCTGCGCAAGCGAAAGAGTCTGTCATCTTGAGGATTGCTGAGCTGTCC
>JAPPFQ010000617.1 GCA_028875135.1 Acidobacteriota bacterium | reverse complement strand
TCCGACCTGCTGCAGCCTGGCCGGCCTGCCCATTCCTCCGGGGCTGGACGGGATGGATTTCAGTCCGCTCTTGAGGGACCCGGTTCGGGGCCGGTCCCCTCGCGAGTTTGCGCCCAGCCAGTACTGCCAGTGGGGAACCCGAATCAAGACCCAGGCCCTTCCCGTCGGGCAGGCGACCCGCGCCTGGAGGGCCATCCGCACCCGTGACTGGAAGTACGTGGACGTTCAGGGGGGCAATCCGCTTCTCTTCGACATGGCCAACGATCCCCGGGAGATGACCAACCTGGCCGAGCGCCCCGAGCACTCAGAGCGATGCGGCGAGCTGCGGCGGCAACTCTTTCAGGGTTTTGACTGGGAACAGGCCATGGCTCAGCTGCGGGCCGACCGCGACCGGGTTCCGGCGCTCGTCTCCGGCGTCCAGCCCACCACCCCCAACCAGTACCGGTTGCCTGACGGACGCATCTTCGATGCGGAGGCTTCCCTCTACCAGGCTCGCTGGCTGCCCGTGGACGACAACGCCACCGGGGGAATCATTCCCCAGCAGTTCGGTTAGCGGCAAGGAGATCCCATGCTGGTCGGCATCACGGCGATGCCTGAATATTTTCAGAGCGAGTCGGTCAACGGCGTGCTCGACAGGCTGGAGGGGCTGGCCGGGGTCACCGCGGTGACGACCTCTCCCTACGTGATGGCGCCGGCAGACCGGCAGACCGGATTCCGGGAACCGCCCATCGACGCCGGGGCCGGCAAGGTCCGGCTGCTGGACCGGACCCTGTGGGGCAGGCGGGAGCTGTGGGCCCGCACGGCGCCCAGCTTTCGGCCGAACCTGGATCTCTATCGGGGGTTGCGCTACCAGCCCCCCGCGGCGGACGAGCTGACCCGGAAGCAGGGCCCCCTGGTGGGGGAATTCATCCGCAAGGCGCAGTCCCGCGGATTAAAGGTCTTCCTTCAGGTTCAGGCAGCCATTCCGCCGGGCTACCGGGTCCAGTTCGGCCAGCCGGAAACCGACGACTGTCCCAGACTTCCCGACGGCACCATTCCCAGGCGCCGACTTGCGGCCAACGGCAGCCTGGCCAGCCCCCATATCCGCGACTACACCCAGGCCCTCCTCCGGGACCTCTGCCGCCAGTATCCGACGGTGGACGGCCTGCGCCTGGACTGGCCCGAATATCCACCCTATCTGCTGGATTCCATATTTCTCGACTTCGGCGAGCACGCCCGCGGGCAAGCCCTGCGGATGGGGTTCGATTTCCACCGGATGCGCAGCGCCGCCGGCGCCCTCTACCGCCGCCTTCACGGGGAACTCACTGACGGGGACCTGAGGGTCTGCGCCGAGTCCGACAGTCTTGGCGAGACTCACCGGCGGCTGCTGCCGGAGGCCGCCGGCCTGGAGGAGTGGTTGGAGTTCAAAGCCGGCCTGGTCGAATCACTGCACGCCGGTTTTCGACAGGCCATGAACGAAGCCGGCGGCGAACGCATGGAGCTGCGTCCCAACGCCTTTCCGCCGCCCTGGAATATCCTTTCGGGCCTGGACTACGGCCGGGTGAGCCGGTACAGCTCGGCCCTTTCAGTCAAGCTCTACACCATGCACTGGCCCATGATGCTTCGGTTCTACGGGGACCGCCTGCACCAGGCCAATCCGGGAGTGTCCGAGCGGCTTCTGGCAAGAGCTCTGGCCCGCCTGTTCGATACTGGCCAGGAACCGGTCCCGGACCGGTTGGAAGACTTCCGCTATCCCACACCCGAAGAACCCCATCCGGTGGGAGAGGCCGCCCAGCGCCGCAAGATCGCCCGGGCCCAGCGGGAGGCCGAGAGCACCCCGGTCTGCACCCTGGCCCACGCCTACGGTCCCACCGCGGACTTTCGAAGCCGCCTCCGGACGGCCCGGAAGGCCGGCCGCCACGGTTTCTGGATCAACCGCTACGGCCACCTGAGCGACGAAAAGCTGGGGATCGTGGGGGAAGTGGCGGGGCTTGTCTGAAACAAAAAAAGAGTTATCCACGAAGACACACGAAGGACTACGAAGGGACACGAAGAAAAACTGAAAGGAATCTCTCCATATTCGTGTTCATTCGTGTCCATTTGTGGTTCATCTTTAGTAA
>JAPPFQ010000188.1 GCA_028875135.1 Acidobacteriota bacterium | reverse complement strand
ATCATGGAGGTGCCTGCTTCATGGCGAACTCGGGTCAGATGTTCCCGGGCCACCCCAGCCTGGGCTCCTGGGTCACCTACGGACTGGGCAGCGAAAGTCAGAACCTTCCCGCCTACGTGGTGCTGCAAGACCCGATGGGGGTGCCGGTGAATGGCTCCCAGGGCTGGCAGGCCGGGTTTTTGCCTCCGCTCTACCAGGGGACTCCGGTGCGTTCCGTCGGGTCTCCCCTGCTGAATCTGCGTTCCGAGGCCGAGGAACCCCGCCCGTTGGTCAAGGCCAGCCAGGATCTGTTGCGTCGCCTGGACCATATCCACAAACGCGGCCGCCCGGGCCAACCTCGGCTGGATGCCCGCATCGCCAGCTACGAGCTGGCGGCCCGCATGCAGTTGGCGGCCACCGATGCGCTGGACCTCTCCCGGGAAAGCCGGCAGACCCTGGACATGTACGGGGTGGGGGTGAAGTCCAGGTACCGGGGGCGGACACATCCCATCGGCGGACCCGACTCCTATGCCCGGCGCTGCATCATGGCCCGCCGCCTGGTGGAGCGGGGAGTGCGCTTCGTGCAGATCTATATCAACAACCAGATCTGGGACATGCACAACCACATCGAAAACGACCTTCTCGCGGCCTGCAAGAAGACCGACCAACCCGTGGCCGCCCTGATCCATGACCTGAAGCAGCGCGGTCTGCTGGACAGCACCCTGCTGATCTGGAACGGCGAGTTCGGACGCCTGCCCATCGCCCAGCATGCCGACGGCAAGGACGCCGGGCGGGATCACAATCCCTACGCCTTCACGGTCTGGATGGCCGGCGGAGGAGTCAAGGGAGGAACTGTCTACGGCACCACCGACGACTTCGGTTACCGGGCCGTCGAAAACCCCGTCAGCGTGGCCGACTGGCACGCCACCATCCTGCATTTACTGGGCCTGCACCACGAAGAACTCTTCTACGAACGCAACGGCCTGACCGAAAAGCTCACCTCCACCCACGAACCCCGGATCGTCCGGGAGATCATGGCTTGAAGGGCGGGCCAGCCCTCGTTCCGTCACCTGTTTAGCTCCGATTCGGAGAGTAGCCTGTCAACTCTCTTTCCCAAGTCAACTCCCTCCTCTTCCATTACTTGATGAAATCCGATCGCAATCCGCGCAACCCAAGTCGCCGCTCTCACAACGCCTCTGTGGGCCGGCCTGCTCTTGGGCGAGATAGCGCCCAACTCCCGGCCGGGGCACGCCGATCGCTGCCTGGATGAAGGGGCGCCGCTAAGAGGCCTGGCAGGTGGCGCAGAAGTGGGAATCATTGGCAAGAGCAATCAAGGCGTTTCTATTTGGGATTGCAGTTCAAGGGATGGTCCTGGCGGCGCCCCAGGGGTGGAGATCCGTTGATTTCAAGACGGCCTCGGCTTCGCAAATCCGGATCCTGCTGGCCGCCGGGGCTCCTCCCAATGCCAGGGGCAAAGGTGGCGAGACACCCCTGCATGAGGCAGCGTGGTCCGGCAATCCGGAGGTCATCCAGGTCCTGCTCGCCGCCGGCGCTTCCGCGAATGCCAAGGGCAATGACGGCAAGACGCCCCTGCATTGGGCGGCATTGTTTGAGGAACCGGAGGCTGTCCAGGAATTGCTCGAGGCCGGGGCCGATCCGAACGCCAGGGACAAGAGGGGCAACACGCCCCTGCATATGGCAGGAAGGGTCCGGGAGGTTGTCCAGGCGCTTCTGGGTGCCGGCGCCTCCCCCAATGCCAGGGACAGAGACGGCAAGACACCCTTGCATGAGGCGGCATTGAGCGGCGGGGCGGGTGTCCGGATCCTGCTGGCTGCCGGCGCCTCCCCGAATGCCAAGGACAAAAGAGGCTACACGCCCCTGCATCGGGCGGCATGGCGCGGCGATCTGGAGGCTGTCGAGATCCTGCTGGCCGCCGGGGCTTCCCCCAATGCCAAGGGCAAGAGCGGCAAGACGCCCCTGCAATGGGCGACGGAGGGCGGGCACCCGGAAGTTGTCCAGGCCTTGCTGGCTGATGGCGCCCAGGAACTCCGCCCGTCTGACACGCACTAACCCATCTTTAACAACGAAACGGTCGATTCAGGGCATTTTACCCCCATTTTA
>JAPPFQ010000209.1 GCA_028875135.1 Acidobacteriota bacterium | reverse complement strand
GCAGGGGTCAATGGTTTATTCACATCGATGCACAGGATGCACAGGATTTTTCTGGGGATGGCAGGCTTGCGGTCCTGAACAACCGCAAATCCGCACCGGATCATCGCCTGAGCCGGCTTCTCGTGCAGGAAGCTCTCGTCCTGTCAATCCTGTGCATCCTGTGCATCGATGTTCAATCAAGAATTCGTCTCGATGGATCTGCTCCCTTGCGGGCGGGACGCCGGCGCTCCTGGGTGGGCTTCAATCCGTGACGTCGTCGTAGCGGCGAAAGCTCCCCGGGATCGCTCCGGATCAGGAGAGGCGCTTCAACCGGGGGCGGTCCTCGTCTTCCGGTTGCGGCTCGTCCTCCACTCCGACCTCGCCCGGCGTTCTACGCTTCAGGCTGGGTCGCCCATCCGTCTCTCCCGGTGACGGTCTCCTGGCATTGTCCATGGCAATGAGCTTGGCCTTGATCCGATCGAACTCGGTGGTGTTGATCACGTACTGGTCGCGTTCCGGGAGAATCTCTTCGATGTTTCTCTGAGTCTTCTCGATGCGCTTGTGTGTGGGCGGATGAGTCGAGAAGGCCGTGGCCAGCTTGCCCTTCTTTTTCTTCTTCCCGGACTGCAGTTTCTCAAAGAAGGAAACGAACCCGGTGGGGTCGTAGCCGGTCTTGTACATGTACTGAAGACCCAGGTAGTCCGCCTCGGTTTCCGCCTTGCGGCTGAACCGCAGGAACTGCATGGGAATCAGGAAGCTGGAGGCGTTGTAGATCGCCGACGCAATCCCGCCGCTGAGAAAGATCAGGGGGATCATGGCGTAGTTGGCGATAGTGGCTTTGGTCTGCTGCTCGGTGGCGTGCCGGGCGGTCACATGCGCAATCTCGTGGGCCATCACGCCCGCAATCTCGGATTCGCTGTCGGCGGCGGTGATCAGTCCGCTGTTGACGTAGAGGACCCCCCCGGGTAGAGCCATGGCATTGATCTCTTCCGAGTCGATCACCTTGATGGTAAAGGGCACCTTGGCGTCGGAATTGCGCACCAGGTTCTGGGCGATCCGGTTCACATATTCCGTCACCTCCGGATCCTCGACCAACTTGACTTGACGTTCGATCTGCTGGGAGAGCTGCCGGCCCAGGGCGATCTCCTTCTCGATCGAAATGATGTTCCAGTTCCCCTTGTTGACGTTTCGATTCCCGATCTCCTCCAGGTCTGAGTTCTTGGGGGCTTTGGCGAACGACGGCGCGCTGCCGACCAGGCTCAATGTCAAGCAGGGTGTGAGCACATATCTCTTGAGAAACTGCATAACGCCCTCCTTCTCGGATTTCATGTTCCGTAGATCTGTTGTCCACAGCATCAGATGCCGATCGAGGCGCAAACGAGGTAAAGAGTCGGTCAACGTTTCGTAAAGATTCGTCAAGAAATAGATTGGGCCCGACCTTGGAGCCGGGCCCAACCCATCGTTTCCAGTATGGCAAACCCTTCGGGGGCGATGCCCGGCGATTACTCTCCGCCGGGGGCGCCGCCGCGACGCTGGTGCCTCCGTTGCCTTCGCTCTTCCCGGCGGGTCTTGCGCTTCTCCTGAAACGAAGTCCACTTCTGCTGCTGCTCCGGTGTCAGGACATTCTTGACATCCAACCGCGTGTTGGCGCCGATGGCCACCAACTGGCCCTGGAGCTTTCCCTGCTCGGTGGCCAGAGTGTCGATCCTGGTCGTGTCCCCGGCCTTGACGGCTTCGCCCAGAGCCTTGCGGTTGGACCGCAGTTGCTGGCGGATCGGTTTGGATTGATCCCGGGCAGCCGTTCGGATCTTCTTGATGTCGGCCTGTTGGGCTTCGGTCAATCCCAGGAACTCGGCCACCATCGCACCCCGCATCCCGATCTTGCCCATGCCTCCGGGGCCTCTCCCCCGACGGCCTCCACCCCCGAAGCCCGCGAATTGGCCAAACGCGGATTCCGCCAGCAGAATCGACGCCAGAGCGAATACCGAGACCACCAGGCCTCTTGCCAGGATCTTTCCGGTTCGTGTGTTGTTTGAAGTTTGAAACATTGGAATGTCCTCCTTTTCTGGAATTTTCAAGAGCCTTGACAGCAACCTCGCTCCTCGCCTGACTCTTACCCATATATA
>JAPPFQ010000515.1 GCA_028875135.1 Acidobacteriota bacterium | reverse complement strand
TCGTCGCCGACTACAACCGCGAGAAGGACCGCGTGACCATCGAGGAGACCTTCCGCCGGCTGATGGAACTCATGGACGAGTTGGACGAGGAGCAGAAGCGCGCAGTGCAGGAAGGCCTCGATGAGGACGAGCTGGCCCTATTCGACTTGCTCAAGAAGGACAATCTCGCCGGGACTGAGCGGGAGCGGGTCAAACAGGCGAGCCGCAGTCTGCTGGCATCAATCAAGGAGCGCCTCTCCGAGCTCGACCGATTCTGGGAGAAGGAGCAGACCAAGGCGGAAATCGAAGTGTTCATTCTCGACCAAGTGCATACCAGCCTTCCGACGCCACCATTCACCGCCGAGGAGAAAAAGGTGGTCGCGGCCCAGGTCTATGCGCATGTCTGGCAACAGGCCGTCAGCGGTCGTTTTGAGAGGGCAGCGTGATGAGCCAGGCGCCCATACGGCTGGTCGACTACTGAAAGTCGAATCAAAAATTATAATTTGACTTTCAGGGGCTTGCTGTAAGTGGGGTAACATGGGGTAACATCCGTTGTTGGTGGAAACATACACCACGCCCTTCACGCCAATCTACCGTACAATTTGAGCGGGAAAGTTTTGTGAGTAAATTCGTGCTCGAATGGTGAAAACTGAATGCCCAACAGGCATTCCGGGGAAGGGTGCGTCCAGATTGTTCGTAACCAGTAAGAAGGGGACCGGCCATGCTTACTGAGTTTATGAAGACCTATAGAGAGCACCAAAACGACCTTGCAACGAAGTACCACGGGAAGTTTGTGCTGATCAGCTCAAACGGCGTTCTCGGAACCTTCCCTTCGCGCACTGATGCCTATTGGGGTGCGATAGATGATCAGAATCTCGTACCTGGAGAATTTCTGATCCGGGAATGCGTCTTCCCTGAAGAGGAGCGACCGGTAGTCTTCTATACAAACGTTAAATGATACCGCCGACAGCGCTCTGCATCCACCAGCACCTTGATCTGCGTTCTGGAGCGCTCATTAAGACTCCGGTTAGCGTCAGTTGTCCCTCACATCCTCACAACGCGCAGTGGCCGCCGCCACACAAGATCGACACTTTTGCAATCTGGGACACCGCAGCTACCAATACGGCTTTCGACCGTGAACTGGTCGCCCAGCTTGGTCTCAAACCAGACGATGAATGTATTGTTCAAACCGGCGGCGGTTTGACAGACTCCCACTTTCATACGGCGGACGTGTCCCTGTATGGGAAACCGTTTAGCGGTGTGGCGGTTGTAGAACTTGACATTCTTCGCAGGGACACACCCGACAATCGCCCTGCCCGAGTTCTGATTGGGATGGACATCATCATGGAGGGCGATTTTGCTCTCACTCTTTCCGGGAATAAACTGGAACTCTTTTTTCGGGTCCCATCCCAAGGTTTAGCCGTTCCGATTTAAATGTAAACACCCCACAAGTCCAAAGAGGAATTCAAAGCGCTTCGTGACCAATTCAGGGTCCCGGGCAAGTACTTCAAAGTGGCCTCGGAAAATGCCTCGGAAACCGACTTGCCACGGCTGGGATTGTGAGAGGTTGCGTCCACGGTTCTCCTTCGGTCAACGTTCGTTATAGTTTCCGAAAATTCTTGGGCGTATTCTGCGCCATTGCTGATTGCCAGGAGCGCTGGAAACATTATGTCTTGATGCAGGACAGCCCGCAGTCAATGAGGCTGTTGAACGGCTCCGCAAATCCGCTTCTTCCACTTGGATGAAGGCTCTCACCATGCCTCCCACAGTCGGCGGACCGGCACGGCATAAAGGCCGTCACCGAAGCGCGCGCAGGTCTCTCCGTCATAGAGCACAACACCCGCGGCGAAGCGCCGACTCGCGGCCTTGGCAAGCTTGCGCAGTCCGCGGAAATCCGCCGATGTCACCGTCGCCGACGCCTTGACCTCCACCCCGGCAACGGCTCCGGCTTCGCGCTCAATCACAACGTCCACTTCCGCGCCGTCCTTGTCCCGGAAGTGAAAGAAGCTTGCCGGCGCATCCCGCCAACTTGCCTGTCGTATCAGCTCCTGGAACACGAAGGTTTCCAGAAGTTGCCCGAGCAAGGCTCGGTCGGCAGCCAGCGAGGCGGTGTCGGCGCCGAGCAGCGC
>JAPPFQ010000431.1 GCA_028875135.1 Acidobacteriota bacterium | reverse complement strand
GAAAAGACCGGCGCCTACCGGCCCAAGCTGTTCAAGCCGCACGAATACCGGACCATTCAGCGTCTGGCCGAACTGATCATTCCGGCCGACGAGCATTCGGGAAGCGCCCTCGAGGCCGGCGCTCCCGAGTTCATCGACCTGCTCTGCAGCCAGAATCCGGAGCTGGCCGACATCTACACCGGAGGGCTGCTCTGGCTGGACGCGCAGATGCGCCAGCAACACGGCGCTTCCTTCCTGGAGGCCACCGAGGAACAGCAGACCTCGCTGCTGGATCGCCTGGTCGAGGAGGGGGATCCGGAGAAGGTGGAGGGAGCCCGGGCCACCCGGTACGGGGCCTCCGAGGATTACCAGGGGTTCAGCGACTACCGCATCCAGCCCGTCTCGGATCTTGCGCCCGGAGTCCGGTTCTTCGACTGGTTGCGCAAAATGACCGTCGACGCCTTCTACACCAGCCCCATCGGCATCCGGGATGTGGGCTACCAGGGAAACATAGCGGTCGGCAAGTACGAAGTGCCCGAAGCCATCATCCAGGAGGCCCTGCGCCGGAGCCCGTTCGGAGGCGCGTGAGGAATTCCCTCTCTCCTTGACCACCTTGATCGCACCGGGAATGTCCCGGTGACCCATGCGGGGTAACCATGTCTCCTACCCTTATTGCCGGCAACGACGTCCGGCACCTTCTGCTGGATCTGCAGCAGATGAAGGTCTTTTCCGCCAATCCGTTGATCATCCGGGAAGCCCGGGGGGTGTACCTGACGGATGTGGACGGCAAGCGCTACATCGACGGCGTGTCCGGGATCTACGTGGTCAACATCGGCCATGGAAACGAGCACGTCATCGAGGCCATTCGCAAGCAGCAGGAACGGGTCAGCTTCGTGGCGCCCCTTCACGCCGTTTCGGACACCACCGTTCGATTCGCCAAGAAACTGACCGAAATCACACCTGAGGGTCTCGACACCGTCAAGCTGGTCAGCGGGGGATCGGAGGCCACCGAGTCGGCCCTCAAGTTTGCTCGCCAGTACCACCGCCAGAGCGGCAATCCGGCCAAGTACAAGGTGATCGCCAACTACCTGGGCTACCACGGGGGAACCATGGGGGCCATGTCGGCCTCCGGTCTGGGCGGACCGCGCAAGGCGGTGTTCGGACCCTTTCTCGGCGGTTTCGTGCATATTCCCCCGCCAGCCTGTTTTCCGGGCCCGTTCGATCTCGCCGACTCCACCAGCACCCATCCGGGCGCCGCCATGCTGGAGTATACGATCCGGCACGAAGGCCCCGAGTCGGTGGCGGCGTTCATCCTGGAGCCCATCAGCAACACCGGAGGCATAGTCGTGCCTCCGACGGAGTACTTTCAGGAGGTGCGCGAGATCTGTTCTAGATACGGAGTCCTCTTGATCTACGACGAGATCATCACGGGCATGGGCCGGACCGGAAACTGGTTTGCCGCCCAAACCTTCGGGGTCGCCCCCGATATTCTGTGCGCCGGCAAGGGACTCGCCAGCGGGTACGCTCCCCTGGCCGCCATGATCGCCAGGGACGAGCTGCACTATTCCGCCTTCTGGGGCGAGGAGAGCCAGAACATCAGCTTCGCCCACGGGCACACCTTCGGGGGCAATCCCATTGCCACGGCCGCGGGCCTGGCGGTCATCGAAGTGATCGAGAAGGAGGGTTTGATTCCCAAGGGAGCCTTGGTGGGTGAGCACATCCGCAAGAGACTCCGGGAGGAAATCGGGGCACTGGGGATTCTGGGTGAGGTCCGCGGCAAGGGAGCGCTCAGTTGCTTGGAATTCGTCGAGGACATGGACACCGGCAAGCCCTTTGCCGACGAACGGCGCTTCGGCAAGCGGGTGGAGAAGCGATTGATCAAGCACGGATTGATCCTGCGCTGCGACCCCCACTGGATCGGACTGGCCCCCCCGCTGACCATGACCGTGGAGCAGGCCGACGAAATGATCGAGGTGTTCGTGAAGGCGGTCGGCGAAGAGTTGCGAGAGGGAAGCTGAGCCGATGGAACAGGCGGAGGTCATCATTGTGGGAGGCGGCATTGTGGGCCTGGCCACCGCCTACGATCTTACCCGGCGATTCCCCGGAAAGCGGGAATCGCCGGGTAAGAT
>JAPPFQ010000011.1 GCA_028875135.1 Acidobacteriota bacterium | reverse complement strand
TCAAGAATCGGTACGTGCTGGAATACCCTTCCACTCACCCCAAGAGAGACGGCAAGTTCAGAAAAATTCGGGTGGCGGTGAGCCAACCCCAATACCAGGTTCGACACCTGAAAAGGTACCAGGCGCCGAGGCGATAGCTGCATGCTCATCTCTGGCACTTCGCGCAGAAGTGGCTGCTCCGCTGCGATACCATGATCCGGGAAACAGGGCTGCGGCATCGACGGCAGGGTTCCCCCGAACGCCCGTAAACCCTGAGCCTTTCCTGGTTGGCCCCAGCCTCGCCCCGGGCGTTGACATAGTTTTGAAAACTGGTGCCACCATACCTGAGGCCCCGTTTGAGCACCCTTGGGATGGACCGGTACAGCTTGCGCTTCTCCTCTTCCGTCAAGGATTCGCAGAGCCGTAGCGGATGGAGACCCGCCTCGAAAAGCGCCTCGTCCACGTAGATATTTCCCAGACCCGCCACGAAGTGCTGATTCAGCAGCAGGCTCTTGATCCGGGTCTTCCTGCCCTCCAGTCCAGCCAGGAAACGAGCCCAGGAATATCGAGAGGTGAAGGGCTCGATCCCCAGGCTCCAATATTCCTTGGCTTGCTCGAACTCTTCCATCCCATAGAGGCGCCACTTGCCGAACTGGCGAATATCCCGATAGTGCATGGCATTGCCATCCGTGAAATAGAGGCTCAGATGGGTATGCTTGTCGACCGCATGTTGCCGGGCCTTCTGTAGTCCGGTCAGCGGGTGGACGAAAAAGTTCGGGTCATCGATTCTGCTCTTGTCGCGGTAGGTCAACTGGCCCGTCATGCCCAGGTGTACCAGCAACCGAAAATGATCGGTGGTGAAAAGTAGGAACTTGCCGCGGCGCTCGATTCGCCGGATGGTTTGCGCCTCGAGCGCTCGAGACCAGCGTCCGGGCTGCGGACGCACCACGATCCGCCGATTTCTGATGGTCACTTTGGAGATGGTCTTACCCAGGACAGTGCCGGCAAGTCCGATTCGGATCGTTTCAACTTCAGGCAACTCCGGCATGCAATCCCCGGCAGTGGGTTGGTGACCCTTCTTGGAGAGAGACCTCAGGATGGACCCGGGTCGAATCGAGCCGATACCCAGGATTTGGCCTGCCGGCGAGTCTTCACCCGGTTCTCCAGTTGAGCGTCTCTCAAGGCACCGAGAATCTCACGGAATTCCGGCCCGGGCACATATCCCATTTGAATGAGGTCCTTGCCGGTCAGGATTGGATGGGGGTGGAGTTCCTCGGGTTCCGAACGAGCCAGCGTCTCCGCGGCCAGCCTCCAGTTGTCGAGATTCCCATGGCTCCCGAGGCAATCCAGGCGGTGGAGCTCAAGATGTTCCTCGAAACCCTCCTGGCCCAGGAAACGCTTGAGTGTCGAGGCCCGCATCCGTGGCAGGTCGATGAACTTCAGATGGTCTCTGACCAGCGCAGTGATTCTTTCCTGCTGCTTCCTGCTGAACCGGAAGCGTTCACAGACCCTGAGCGCCATCCGGGCTCCGACGTCGGCATGGCTATTGAAGCGGATTCTATCCCTGCGCTCGAAGGTCGAAGGCTTGCCGATGTCGTGCAACAGGACCCCCATGGCCAGGGTGACCGAAGGATAGGAGACCAATGCCATTCCATACGGCACGCTCGGCAGGGTGGCTTCCCGGTCCCCGGGCGGGTCACGTCTTTCAACCCCCGGGAGATCTTTCTCCCTGTTCGCTCCGGACCGGTCCATCAGGTCCAGCATCAGGAGCGTGTGAACCCAGCAATCCCCTTCGGGGTGAAATTCGGGGGGCTGGGGAACTCCTTGCAAGTCGGTCACCTCGGGAAGCAGGTGAACCAGCAGCCCCACCTCCTGCAACCCGCGAATCCCGGCGGCGGCGTTGCCTTCCGTCAGCATCCTGACCAGTTCCTCCCGAATGCGCTCGGGGCTCACCCGAGTCACCTCCTCGGCCTGGTCCCGCAATGCAGCGAGCGTCTCCGTCTCCAGTTCATAGCCGAATCGAGCCGCGAACCGAACGGCTCTCACCAGGCGGAGCTTGTCTTCCCGGAAACGGCGCTCGGCCGGGCCGATGGTGCGAATGACGCCGGAGCGGATGTCCCGCTCGCCTCCCACA
>JAPPFQ010000087.1 GCA_028875135.1 Acidobacteriota bacterium | reverse complement strand
GCTACAACCCCACGATTCTGGCCCGGATTATCGCGGGCACGGCCCAGGCGGTGGCCTTTCCCTGGTCCAGCCCGGCTTCGGCCACGACATTTTCGTTCGGAGCCGTCGGATTCGGGACCCTGTTCAAGGTCGGCCTGGTCGCCACCGTCCTGACCTCGTTGGTCGTGATCGCGCTGAGCATGATCCTGGTGCCGGCGATGGGAGCGTTTAGCGTGAGGTGAAAAATGAAACCCGGAGAAACCGGCGAGGCGGACAAACCCGTCGCTCGGCTGAATCACGAGGAAGAGTTCGAGCGGGCCTGGACCGACCCGTGCAACACCCGAATCGAACTGCCCCCGGCTGATATCAACCAAGTGCTCGCGCGGTACTACCGCACCAACAAATCGCTCACGTTCACGCGGACCATGCTGTGGGACATGGAAGTGAAGAAGGCGTTCCGGCCCGACCTCTATATTCCTTCCGTTGTATCGGAGGGCAGCTCCCGCTATTGGCGGCGGCAGACGGCGTCAGGTGGAACCGAATCCTTCCTGCGATGCTCGCGGCAGCGGCTCCGGCTCAAGCCGTCCGAGCGCGGGCTGGTCCTGGAACAGGTATTGCTCAACCCGGCTCGGCAGAGCGCCACTTTCATCGGAGCGGCCGAACTCCTCGACAGCGACGGGAACCTGGTTCGAGCCGGCCGGGGACAGCCTCTCTTTCACGTGGAGCACTCGGTTGACGGTGGCGAATTCCGGCCTCTCAACCGGTGGCGCATCGTTTACCTCACCGACAGACCCGAGCGGAAACTGATCGAGCGGTTCGCGCTTGCGAAGGAGGTGCGGCTGCGTGAGTTCGTGGAAATCTACATTCGACGGGACTTGAAGATCGAGTTGACCCGGAGAGATCTGTCTTGATGCCGGTTTCCTGTGTTGCTTGTGTCCTGTCTGGTCAGCCAAGGCGGTGTGGTAGCATTGGGGTCAAACCAACGTCGGAATCCCGCGCAGGAATGGTGAACGCGGCGCCGGTGTCGAAGCCGGGAGGACCTCCCGCCTGGAAATCTTTCGGAGAGCCGATCGGATGAAGATTCAGGACATTCGCCACGTGGGGTTGCTGTCGCCGGCGATCGAACCCCACGCCAGGTTCTACCTCGAGGGCTGGGGTCTCCAATCGGCCGGAGAAGACCGGCACGCCCGATACTTCCGCGGGATGTCGGCCGATCACCACATTCTCAGCCTGCATCCGGCCGGCCGGTGCGGGCTTCACCACTTGGCCTTCAGCGTTGACGGGCGGGAGGAGGTCGATGCGGCGGCAGGCGAGCTCGAACGGACGGGAACTCCCCTGGTGGCCCGGCCGAGCGACCTGGACGAACCCGGCGGCGGATACGGGCTGCGCTTTCTGGATCCGGAGAACCGCTGCATCGAGCTGTCGGCCGGCGTGGCCGAGCGCTCGGACGGCGGGTCCGCCAGGGAAGTCGAGCCCCTCAGGCTCTGCCACGTGGTCCTGAACACGGCGCGGTTCGATGAGGTAGTGGAGTTCTACACTGATATTCTCGGGTTCCGGGTCTCGGACTGGAATGAGAACCAGATGGCGTTCCTGAGGTGCAACCCGAAACATCACGTACTCGCTTTCAACCGCGCAGATCACGCATCGGTCAACCACGTCGCCTACGTGATGGCGAACGTGGATGGGGTCATGAAGGGTCTCTCCAACCTTCGCGCTCTCGGGCAGAAACCCGACTGGGGACCGGGACGTCACGGCCCGGGCAACAACATCTTCTGCTACTACAAGGACCCGGCCGGCTACGTGTCGGAATTCTCCAGCGACATGGAACACATCGAAGACGAAGCAACCCACCAACCCGCCGTATGGAGACGGGTGCCGGAACACGCGGACGTTTGGGGCACGGCCGGATCGCCCAGCCCCGAGGTCCGAAAGGCAATGGCCGGCGACCCCGATCCGGGCTGGGCCGGGAAGGGCACCCTCGCGGATTAGCCGCCCCCGCCCCGGTGTGCGGATCATACGAGGGTGAAACTGCCGATCTCTTTTAAAGACGAACCACGAATGAACACGAATAGACACGAATACCGATGGACGTCCTTTGCTGCGACGCCGTCACGGAATGAGGCCCACCCGGGAGCGCGGGCGTCT
>JAPPFQ010000022.1 GCA_028875135.1 Acidobacteriota bacterium | reverse complement strand
ATCGTGCCCGGCCTGGAAATGGTGATTGAGGTCGATCCGGAGGACAGGCTAGACCGGACGCTAGGGGTGAGGAAGCGGATTCCCGAGGTAGGCCGCATGGCTGTTGACGTGCGGGCCATGCCCCCGCTCCACCTGACGCTCGTCCCGCTTCTCCACGAGTCCGAGCCAGACTCGTCCATCGTCGAGTCGGTGCAGGCGATGGCGGCGGATCCTGACGGCCACGCGTTGCTTGCCGACATGCGAACGCTGCTGCCGATAACGGAACTTGCCGTTACGGCACACGAGCCCGTGACCACTTCCTTCCAGGATCCGTTTCGGCTAATTAGCGAAATCGCTGCGATGCGCGTCATGGAGGGCGGTTCGGGATATTGGATGGGGGTCATGCAGCCCCCGCCGAGGACCGGAGGCACAAACTTTTGGTACGCGTTGCCAATTGGAGTTGCGTTCGCGGGCGGGACGGCCAGCGCGGCGATCCGTGAGCCTTCGGTCATGGCCCACGAGTTGGCACACAACCTGGGGCTCGGGCACGCCCCGTGTGGCGGTCCGTTTAACATCGACCCCTGGTTCCCGTATCCCATCGGGAACACCGGAGCGTGGGGATACGACTTCGCAGAGAAGGCGCTGGTGGCGCCACGGACGCCGGACCTCATGTCCTACTGCTGGCGGCATGGCTACTGGGTCAGCGACTACCACTTCAACAAGGCGCTCGCCCACCGTCTCGCCAATGACGGCGCCTCAGCGGCCGCGCTGACCGCGGCTGCTGATCCCGTGCGCTCCCTCCTGGTGTGGGGCGGGCGCGACGCGGATGGCGTCCCGTACCTCGATCCCGCTTTCGTCGTCGAGGCCACGCCCTCTCTTCCCACAGCAGGCGGCGAGTACACCATCGAGGGAAGGACCGCTGACGGAATATCCATCCTTTCGTTCACTTTCGACATGCCGGTAACTGCGGACGCCGAGGGTGAAGCGACCAGCTTCGTGTTCGCCCTGCCCGTGCAGGCCGGGTGGGACGACGCCCTGGCGAGCATCACGCTTTCCGGGCCCGGCGGGTCGGCCACCCTGAACCAGAACACGGATCGCCCAATGGCGATCCTACGCGACCCACAGAGCGGCCGGGTGCGGGGCTTCCTGCGTGACCCGCCGCCCCCGGCTCAGTCCGGCCGGGACGGAGCGCGAGTCTCTCGCGTGGGGGGGTTGGAGGTGATCCGCAGCCGCGGCTTGCCGAATGCGGCAGCTTGGCAGCGGTGACCTTGAGATTGTCTCCAAAGCCGCAGTTGAACGCGGTTCTGGACTTCGTGGTTGTTGACCGGACCAGTCAACCTGCTTCGTGCCGTCGCATAGCCGCAGTTGCTCAACCCTTCCCGAAAGTCGTCGCGGGCCACGGACAATTTCCATTCCCTGTAGGACCATGTCCGAACCGTGTGTTCCTGGGAGTCGACCTGGCACTCGCGGATACCGCCACGATCTCCGATTCGCAGCACGCGCAGCTTTCGACTCCACTTGACGACCTTAGACTCAGGGGGTGATCCTCGGTTAGCCTGTCCGTCCGCCGACATCCCTGAGCGTCCAGTGGCTTCCTTTTCAAAAAGAGGGATAAAATAAGGGAACTGTCGCGGGCTGTTCTGTATTAAGTCTATTATAATTAATGGTTTGTATTTGACAGATTGCAGGTTGCGCAGCAGCCTCCCGTCCTGGTTATCCTGTGTATCCTGTGCATCCATGTTATTTAGGTTTTTTGTCTACATGGATGAACAGGATAGACAGGATTTTTTGTCGCCAACCGGCTTGCGTCGAAATCAGACTCTAAACGAATTCCGAGGCTGTGCCGAGCTTCATTTGCATTAGCTTCTCTTCTTGTTAATCCTGATTATCCTGTTAATCCTGTGCATCGATGTTCAACTAATGGTCCTTCTCGATTGATCTACCCCGTCAAGTAGGCAGCCGCTGTGCCCAACGCCCCGCTAACCCGAAACCGCCGACAGCGCCGATTCCAGGGAAAACCTCCCTTCATACAGGGCCTTCCCCACGATCACCCCTTCCACGCCGCTTGACTCAAGGTGCTTGAGCCGCGACAGGTCCTCGAGGGAGGACACCCCCCCGCAGGCAATCACCTTCAATCCGCTCTACCGAG
>JAPPFQ010000461.1 GCA_028875135.1 Acidobacteriota bacterium | reverse complement strand
GCCGTGCGGGCCCCAGCGTTCCCGGTCCGCCAGAATGGTGAAGGAGACCTCGTGGTCGGTGAACAGGTAGTCCCGGCGCAGGCCCAGTCCTCCCCGGCAGGTTCCCGCGCCCTCGGAATCGTTGACCAGCTCGTAGCGCAGAATGCGTACCGGGTAGTTGGACTCGGTCTCTTCTACGGGGGCGTTTTCGGTGTTCTGACCATGCGTCTGAACGGCATCCGGGCCGTCCCTGGTCGCCCGGGCTCCGTAGCCGCCGCCCAGGGTTTCCAGGAAACAGTAGTACTCGCCGCTGGCGGGATGGATGGCGCCGAATCCGGCGTGGCACTGCATGGCCTTGGTTCCCGCCGGCATGGTCCCGGGAAGGGCGGGAGCCAGGGCCTTGAACATCACGTCCGCCAGGCGGGTCTGGACTTCCCATCCCCCCACCACCGGGGCCGGCGGCCTGCAATGGACCACGCTGCCGGCCGGAGCCACAATCCGCATCAGGCGGTAGAAGCCGTCGTTGACCGGCAGGTCCGGATCGATCAGCGATTTCAGCACGTAGGCACAAGCCGAATAGGTCTGGGCGTAGGTGGAATTGACAGGCGCCCGCCTCTGGGGGTCGGAGCCGGTCATATCGAATCGAACTCCCCGGGCGCCCTCGAACCGGATTCTGGCGGCCAGGCGCACCGGGCGGTCGGTGAAGCCGTCGCTGTCCACCACGCCCTCGGCGCTGAATTCGCCCTGGGGGAGCTTGGCCACTTCCGCTCGCGTCCGCCGCTCGGTGTATTCGAGAAGTTCCTCGGTATAGTCGGTGATCGTTTCCAGTCCCAGCCGCTCGATCAGTGCGGCCAATCGGCGGATCCCGGTGTGATTGGCGGCCACCTGAGCCCGAAAATCGCCGCCGGTCTCGTGCTTGGAGCGGATCTGGGCCAGAACCAGCCGAACGACATCCTCCACCAGTTCCCCGTTCTCCACCACTTTGACCGGCGGGATGATGACGCCCTCCTGAAACACCTCCTGGAATGCCCCGACACTGGCCGGGGCTCCACCCCCGACATCCACGTGGTGGGCCAGGTTGGCGACATAGCCGAAGAGACGGTCGCGGTGGAAAACGGGCGAAATGAAGGTGATGTCGTTGAGGTGGACTCCCCCCTGGTAGGGATGGTTGGCGATGAGCGTGTCCCCCGGTCCCAGCCGGTCGGGGCCGTAGGCGCGCACCACGCTGGGCACGCTGTGAACCAGCGAGCCCAGGTGGTTGGGCTGGTTGAAGGCCTGGGCCACCGCCCGCAGGCGGCGGTCGAAAAAGGCGCAGGAGAAGTCGTTTCGAGTCTTGATGTTGGTGGAATAGGCGCTGCGGCGCAGCGAGACCGACATCTCCTCGGTCGCTTCCAACAGGGCGTTTCGGATGACTTCGAATCGAATCGGGTCCAGCCGGAAAGAGGAGGCCATGGTTCAGGATTGAGGTGGTCGTATGGAGGACACGGGAGTCCCCTCAGCGAACGGCGATCGGATTGCCGGGGGAGCCGGTGGCCCCCCGCAGGCGCAAGGGAGCAAAGATGAAGGCGAACTCGTAGGCCCGGTCGCCCGCCAGCGCCGCCAGGTCCAGATTCTCCAGATTGTAGATGCCGTTTTGCGCCAGCAGCCACTGGTGGATTTCGAAGGGGCGGTCGGGGTCTTCCACGGGGACCACCTCGATGCCCCAGGTGTCGGCGCCTACCAGGACGATGTCACGCCGGATGAGCCACTTGGCTGCCTCCCGGCCGATTCCGGGCTCGCCCGATCCGTAGACGTCGTTGTCCTTCATCCACAGTTGTCCGTGGCCGGTGTGGATAAAGACAGCGTCGCCTTGCTGGACCTGCATTCCCTGGGAGCGCAGTGTCCCCTCCAGATCCTCCACCGTGATGGCGTAGCCGGGTTCCAGGCGCTGCACGGACTTGTAGCCGGCAACGTCCAGCAGAACACCCCGGGTAAAGAACACACCGATGTTCTCGACGCCCAGTTTCTTGAGCCCGTAGGCGTCTCCGAACTCCGATCGTCGGAAACCGTTGTAGAAATAGTCCTCCCCCTTCCAGCGCACTCCGACGTGTCCCAGTCCGTCGAGCTGGGTTCCTACCTGGCCGATCTCCCCGGAGAACATTTCATCGTGGGAGA
>JAPPFQ010000001.1 GCA_028875135.1 Acidobacteriota bacterium | reverse complement strand
AATTTCCGCCTCCGGGGGTCAAGGCCGTGCCGTCGTATGGGTGAAACGGCTACAAAGCAGCGATGTTCACCCAGCCGTTTCATGAGTTCCACAACCACAATGCCTTTCTCTCAGAGGGCGGAGCCCTCCCCGTCGTGGTTGGAGACTTTCCCGAAACGGCCCAACAGACGCGGGACAACACGGATTTCCCGCGTCCGCTGCGGAAAAGCGAAGCGAGGCTGCGCCTCGCACGTCCCCCCTCGCCCGGCGCAACGGCACGCCGCACGAGGGGGGTGCTGGTGGTGAGAGCGACCCATTTTTTCGGCGCTGGTGCGCCATCGGGGAGGGGTAAATGGCCCACCCTAAGGCCCACCATTTACCCTGCCCTCGGCGGGGGTCGCTCTCACCACAGTGATCCCTGCGGACTGCCTCAGGAATTGGAGTAACACTATAAGTATAAATGACCTACGTATTCGGAGCCGTTGCTCTACCCCCCCATCCGGTCCACCGGGGTGAAACGGATTCAATCGGTCTCTCGTGGCCGGAAACGGACGCCGCGACCCTGCTTCGCCATGCGTCCGAGGAGCCGGACCTTCGCCAGTGCCTAGTGTCCTGTCCCATTAATTCGGCGCATTATTCGAGACGTTAACTCATTGAATTCATTCGGATTTCTAGCCGAAACACTGAAATTGAACTTCTGAGACAGCACACTAGCTACTGAGAAAGAATTACGTGTTCACTGAACCTTCTTGGCGTACGAACCGGTTGATTGTTTCGATGGGCCTCCCTGTCTGGTTTCGATACCGGAGATGGGGGCGTTCGGTGTTGTAGTGATGCAGCCAGGTGTCCAGGACCCACCCAGGATTGCAGGACGGCAGGGTTCCGGGCGAAGAACGTAAAGCCGGACAGTCGTTGCTGGCGCCAGGATTTACCCTCGATGGGTTTGGCCTCTCTGTCATCTGCTGGGATCATCTCCCATTCTCTCGGAAGTCCTGCGGGTGGAAGTCCGTCCGGAAGTTTCGATCAGAAAAGCTCCGTGCGGGCGCTCTGCGCCTCTCCGGCATCGATCTCGGCCGCGTCAGCGCCTGCGATCTGGTCCGCGAGCACCTGCCCGTAGGTTGGGTAGCAGGAGCGTTCAACCTGGGCCGACGGTTCCCATAGCCGGGCGCGAATCAGCGCCTTGGCACAGTGGAGGAACGCCTCTTCGACCGTCACCTTGAGGACGGAGATGGGCAGCCTGTCCTGGATGGCCAGCGGCTGCAGCAACTCCGCCTCGGTCGAGATCTCCGCCCGCCCGTTGACCCGAAGCGTCTCGGTCAGGCCCGGCACGAAGAACACCAAGCCCACGTAGGGACGTTCCACGACGTTCATCAGCGTGTCCACCTGACGGTTTCCCGGCCGGTCAGGCAGCAGCAGCGTCTTTTCGTCCAGGATGTACGCCAAGGACCCCGGCGGATCGCCCCGTGGAGAGGCATCCGCCCGACCGTCAGCGCGGGCGGAACTAATGACGTAGAAAGGGGAAAGGGCGATGAAATCACGGCAGTGCACGTCCAGATGGTCCAGGACCTTGAGGCCGGCCCGCGTGGCCGGAGGCCGATAGACCGCCCGCAACTCCTCCATCGTTTTGACAGCCATTGTTACCTCCATTGCTCCCTGCCGGAATATTCTGTCAAAACCAACTCGCAGCGGCCTCGCCTCAGACGCTCGACCGGTCGTTGCTGCGACTCCCAACAACGTAGTCGCCAACTGCCCCGCGGGCCGTGTGCATCAAGATCGACTGCGCGCCGACTGGGAGCCTGCCCTCAACCGCGACGGTGACGAGCAACGGGTGCAAGGGCCGGAATGGCACCACCGGCCTCACACGATTGCTGGAACCACTTCGTTTCCTGCGGTGGGCGCCGGGCAGACTGTTCACCAAGACATTCATTCCGCCTACTTGGATCATGACTCTCCTGTCGAGATAACGCTTCTACAGCCCAGTTGCGACTTAAACGGGCGCAGAAATAGAATAGAAAAGTGATATATGTTAACCAAGTCAAATAGGTTGTGTCGAGTGATCGGACTTCGTGGTTGAGAGGGCAATGGAAAACAGCAGCTTGACATAGGGAGGCGGGATTTGCGTACGGTTACTTCCAAGAGCCAATAGCCAAGAGC
>JAPPFQ010000203.1 GCA_028875135.1 Acidobacteriota bacterium | reverse complement strand
CCGGCTTGCCGCGCAGAAACAGCGACCGGGCCGAGGCCATCCTCTACCGGCTCATCCAACGCCACGGAGCCCATGCCATCGCCATCGGCAATGGAGTCGGGTCGCGGGAAACCGAGCGCTTCGTCAAGAGTTTCCTGACCAAGTATCATTCCGGGCATTCCTTCGATCTCACTCTGGTCCGCGGCAAGGCAGCCAGGTCCGAGTCTCCGTCCAGGAAGAAAGAGAAAGTCAACGGCCAGACGGCAAGCGAGCCTTCCGCCCCGGGAGAAGACAGCCGGCCTCCGATAACCGAGGCAGTGGAGAAGCCCGATCCTCCCCGGGAAGATTCGCTTTCGGCCTCCGACGGGAAGAATCCGGGGGCTGTGTCGGCTCCGGTCCCGCAGAAAGGCAAAGCGGCTGTCGACGCGGGCAGTGTCCCGGCCGACTCATTGTCCGAGGAGGATTCCGCCGCGACCGCCTCGCCACTGGCCCGGGAGACAGTGAGGGACGACGAAAGCAGCCACCAGACGGGCGAGACGGTGTCCTCAAAACCGGCAGACACCGGGACTCCCCTGCCGCCGAAAGCGGCTGCGGCTCAAGCTCACCCGGCTTCACAGGATGCGGAGCCGTCCCCGAGACAGCCGATCTTTTCCGCCATCGTCCACAAGGGTGGAACGGCAGCCTATGCGAGCTCGGAGGCGGCCCGAAAGGAATTTCCCAAGCTGGATCTTGGTGTTCGTGGGGCCATTTCCATCGCCCGGCGAATGCAGGATCCGTTGGCCGAGTTGGCAAAGATTCGACCCAAGGCCATCGTAGCGGGTTCGGGTCCGCACGAGGTTGACCCGAATCGTCTCAATCGGAAGCTGAATGGAACCGTGGAATCCTGCATCAACCAGGTGGGGGTGGATGTGAACACGGCGCCGGTGGAAATGCTGGCTCACATCGCCGGGTTGAACCATTCGTTGGCCCAGAGCATCGTCGAATACCGCCGGCAGCACGGCCATTTTTCCTCACGCTCCCAACTGATGGAGGTTCCAGGTCTTACCGACACCATCTTTGAGCAATCCGCAGGCTTCCTGCGGGTTCCCGAGAGCAAACAGCCCCTGGACCGAACGGCCATTCATCCCGAGTGCTACGGTTTGGTGGAGGAGATGGCCGGATTGGTGCAGTCAACCGTGGCTGAACTGATGGAAAGTCCGGAGAAACTCAAGGCACTGGATCTGGAGAAATTATGCAACGATCGGTTCGGACTGCCGACGCTGCAGGACATCAGAAGGGAACTGAGTCACCGCGGGAGAGACCGTCGGAAAGCCTTCGTTCCACCCGCGTTCCGCACGGACGTCAAGGAACTGTCGGATCTGCAAAAGGGAATGTTGGTCGAGGGCACGGTGAGCAACGTGACCAGCTTCGGGGCGTTCGTGGATATCGGAGTGCAGCAAGAGGGGCTGGTGCATATTTCCGAACTCTCCAGTCGTTTTGTGCAGGACGCAAACCAGGCGGTCCACGTAGGCCAAGTGGTCAAGGTAAAGGTCATTGGAGTGGACACCGCCACCAACAGGATTTCGCTCTCGATCAAGGCCTTGCGGATCAGGGATGACTCCAGAAAGCGCAAGAAGAAAAAACCGCTCAAGACAGACTCGCGCGCATCGACACCCAAACCCAGGCATGCATCAGCCGACGGAAAGGGCAACCATCGGGAAAAGCGCCGCTCCGGCAAGCCGGAACGGAAGCCTGTTGGCCGCAAGGGTCGTCAGGGAAAGAAACGTCAGTCGACCGTGGTCAAAACAGCGGCCATTCAGCCCAACCGACCCAAAACTCCCGAAGTTGAAGTTCTCCCGGACACTTCCAATCTTTCCTTTTCGGAGAAGATTCGACTCCTCCAAGAAAAGTTCAGCGGGATCCGCTAGCAGTATCCGACTGTGCCCCCGCTTCTTCCGGTGAGCACGCACATCAGAACACACTATCGGCCCCCATTCCTTTTGCTTTCGGCGATTCTGCTGGTTGCGCCTGCACAGGAGTGTCTGGCCGAGGGAAGCGCCTCACCCCTCTTTCACGCCTCCTTTGAGAAAAGGGTTCTGGCCGACCGGGCGGAGGGAGACGCTGCTCCCTTGGGAAACAAGGGGGTGCGCATCGCCAGGCGCGGCCGGCAGGGGAGAGCC
>JAPPFQ010000392.1 GCA_028875135.1 Acidobacteriota bacterium | reverse complement strand
CCCACTCACCGATCAGCACATTGTCCGCCGGAGACCACTGCACCTTCAACCGGTCGGACCCGAGTTCTTCCGCCAGCCGCCGGAAGTTGCCGGTCGAACTCATGTAATGGAAAGGTCGCATCCCCAGCACAACCTCCACGCCGTATTTGTCGGCCTGCTCCAGTATCAGAGTGAAGGCCGCCACCAGCTTGCGAAAGTCGACCTCGGCGATGACGCCGCCGCGGGTCAACCACTTCATGGGCCAGGTCGGCGCCTTTGTCCAGCTCCCTTGTGCCGCGGACCATTCTCCGGGCCAGCAGAAACCGTAGCAATGCACGGCTCCGACCCCCAGCCGGGCGGCAATCTGCATGGATCGAACCAGCCCGTCGAACTCACTGCGAAACTCGGCATCTTCCAGTAATTTGTCCGGGGTAAGCCCCACCAGCCGGGTGTTGTGAAAGGGGCGGTAGGCGCATATCTGATAGAGCTTCAGGCCACGCCGGGCGACGCTTTCTCCCATGGCATCGGCCTCGGCATCACTCATGGTGGCGATGCAGGGCTCGCCCCCCGGTATGCCCGGGTCTCGGCCCGGGCTGGAGCCTTCGAACCACACGTATTCCGCACCCAGTTCCCTGGCGGCGTCCAGCTCCTCTGCAAACGGCAACTTGAGCTCGCTCAGCCAGATTCCCAGCCTGAAGCGATGATCGCTTCGACCGGCCGGACCGGAAGAGGCAATCGCCGCCTCTGTCCGCGAAAGCACGGAAGCCGACAACCCCGCGGCTCCGCCAACCAGAAATTCTCTTCTGTTCACGCTTGACCCTCCCAATTCATTAGCGGCGAAGGGACGATTGTGACCGTCTCACCCCCGCTTCGCGCCGGGGGCGGCGGTTTCCGCGTCAGGGCCGCGCCCGGACCCACTCCTCGTCAAACATGGCAACAGAAAGACGCCCGGGGCGATAGTTGTTCTCGCCATCGGTGCTGCCCCGTTCATAGAAACAGAGCAGCCTTCCATCGGGCAATGCCGCCAAATCGCTGTAGCCGCTGAAACCCTGTTCCAGAACACGGTGGACCGGCCAGGTTCGGCCTTCGTCGTAACTCAGCTTGATGGCCATCCTCAGCCGGTCTCGAGGACGCCCGGCGATTTCCTTTCCCAGGCGACGGGAAAGGTTGTGGGGGTTTGAAAACGCAATAAGTCCCGACTGTGTTCCCTTGGGCTCTCGGACGCGCACGATGGCGGCCATGCAGATGGGTTCGAGCAAGGCCTCATCGAACCGCGGGCTGGACCAACCGCCGGCCCCGTCGGGGCCCACCGTCACCAGGCGGCGATGCTGCTTGGACTCGGTGCGCGTGTTCAGCATCACCCGGCCGTCGCTCAACTGCACAACGATGGTCTCGCTGGGGTGGACGGTGTCGGGAGTGTCGGGCACCGCGATCTCCCCCCGCTGCCATGTCTTGCCGTGATCGTCGCTGAAAATGGTCGACGCCACCGAGGGACGATGAGCGTGCTCTCCGGTACCCAGTGAAAGCCAGACAGGCACTACCAGCCTTCCACTGTAAGGTCCGTGCCGCAGTTGAATGCCGTGGCCGGGGCCCGTGGCGATGACCTTCCAGTCATATTCGGGCCGAAAGGCTTCAAAGGTGGACGTGATCTCGACAGCCTCGGTCCAAGTGACCCCCTCGTCCCGGCTGCGCATGGTGAAGCAGCGCATATACTCCAGGCAATAGAGGAAGTGCAGGCTGCCATCCTCGTGGTCGACGACGGCCACCGGATTGTTGACGGTGTTCTCTCCAGGCTTGTCCAGGTTCTGGGCCGCCGCCAGCGGATTGAGGGGCAGATCGCCCTCCACGTGCACCAAACGCCGGCGGGGAAGCCAGGTCTTCCCTCCATCGGTGCTGCGGCGCAGCATTACGTCGATGGTCCCCCAGTCGCCGGAATCCCCCTTGCGAGCTTCGCAGTAGGCCAGGACGGTGCCGGCGGCGCTGACTACGATTCCGGGAATGCGGAATAGCTTGTACCCGCCTTCACCGGCGACAAATAGATCGGTCTTCGCCATCTGGCCGGTCGGCGCTACCGAACAGGCAGTCGGGAACAACAAGCTGCAGAGAAGAATTCCGATTGGCAGTCGGACCTGTTTCATCGACCGGCATTCTATCAACATGGGGC
>JAPPFQ010000005.1 GCA_028875135.1 Acidobacteriota bacterium | reverse complement strand
ACCTGGTGCTTCCGCCGCCGAGCAAGCTCAGCCGGGAAGAGCGGGAGGCGGCCAGGACGGGAGCGGCCTCCCTCGAGTTCCTCAAGAAGACGATGTACGATCCCGCTCCTCCGATTCGTCCCCACTGCCCCAAACCGGAGGCTGCCGGGGTGGGATCCCTGGCGCCCGAGTCACTTGCAAGAGCGGGCAGAGAGAGCATCCGACGCGGTCTCGCTTTCCTGGAATCCACTATCGACGACAATGGAGCCTGGCACTGCATCCGGTACAACGTAGCCAACCCGGAGGTTCCACGGCATTTCGAAAGACCTCCCTTTGTTTCGGCTCTCTGCGTGCTGGCGCTGGAAAGTTGCGCCGAAGCGCGGGCCAAGGCCATGTGCACGGCAACCAGGGCCTATCTTGCCAAAACCATCGAATACCCCGGATTCTGGCGCTACTACCGCCATCTGCCCCAGGACCTCGACAGCACGGCGCTCTGTTCACTGGTGATCGGGGCTCACCCCTGGATTCTTCTTGGAAGGAACGTTCCGGGAATATTGGCCAATCGCGACAAGGAGGGCCGCTTCAAGACCTGGCTGCTGTCGAGAGACGAACCCAACGTGGTGGCCACCTTTCGCTTCGAAGCCGACCCCGTGGTCAACGCCAACGTCATTGCCTACCTGGGCGACCACCCTGAAACCAGGCGTGCCCAACGATGGCTGGAAGCCCTGATTTCCGAGGACGACCTGGAAGGCTCTTCCAAGTGGTATCCCGACACGGTGGCGATTTACCATGCAATCACCCGGGCCATGGCTCGCGTGCAGCCTGCCCTCGATCGACTACGCCCCATTGTTGCGGATCGCATCCTGGGCCTGCGCGCCCGGCAGGGAGAATTCGGCAACATCCTTCAGACCGCTCAGGCGGTGTCGGCGCTCCACAATGTCGGAAGCCTGGAAAGCATCGATGCCAAGCGAACGGCGGCGAGGTTGATGGATTCGCAGCGCGACGACGGCAGTTGGCCGGAGCTTCTTGCCTTTGGCGACCAGACGCTGAAGTGGGGCGCGGTGGGGCAGATCGGGCACGGCTCCGAGTCCGTGACCTCCGCGTTCTGCGTCGAAGCTCTGGAGCGCCTCGTCGAAGTCCTGGGAGCCTGAAGGATTCGCAGGTTACGACTTCCGATGGTAAGATGAACCTAAATACAGGGAATCGATAGCCGAACAGAGAAGCCGCCATGCAGCAAGATACGGCCGTAGGTAATGGTTTGGGCCCGAACGAGGTCAAGATCAGGCCCTACATCCAGCCGTCGATTCGCAACGCCCTCCCGCACTATCTGCCACTGGGCATCTTTCCGTTGATTCTTGTCGCCGCTCTCTATGGCGGCTGGTGGTTGTTGCCGGCGTTCCTCTTCATGAGTGTGGCGGGGCCGCTCGATCGCGCCCTGGGTGTCGACGGACGCAACATGGACCCGAGGAACACACCGGAACGCCGGCTGCTCTGGCACAACCTGCCGGTCTGGACCTGGGCCTTTCTGTGGCCGCCGACGCTCATTTTCGGCCTGTGGCAAATCCTGGTCGCCAATCCGTTCGCTATCTGGGAAGACGTGCTCCTGGCCATCATCCTGACCATGGAAGCCCAGGCCGTGTTCGTCGTCGGCCACGAACTGATACATCGGCGCTCCGCCTGGGAAAGGCGGCTCGGCGAATTCCTGCTCGCTTCCGCATCCTATCCGCAATATGCCACCGAGCATGTCTACATCCACCATGCCCAGGTCGGCACGCCCTACGATATGGGATCCGCACCAAAGGGAGAGAGCTTCTGGAGATATTTCCCCAAGGAAGTCGCCAGCAACCTCACCAATTCCTGGGAAGCCGTTCGACAACGCCTGGCGCGGCGACGCCTGCCCCGGTGGCACTACAGCAATCCCTTTTGGCGCTACGGCCTGGCGGTCGCCTTCTGGTATGGACTCGTGTTCTGGATGAGCGGGATCCTGGCGGTCCTGGTCTTTGCCTTCCTGGGGCTGAGCTGCGTCTTCTCCATGAAGATCAGCAACTACTTTCAACACTACGGCCTGCGCCGGGTCCGCCTGCCCAACGGCCGCTGGGAAAAGGTGATGCCGCGCCACTCCTGGAGCGCCGACTGGAAGTTCAGCAACTGGATGTTCTTCAACATGCAGCGC
>JAPPFQ010000042.1 GCA_028875135.1 Acidobacteriota bacterium | reverse complement strand
AGTGGGGAGACTGTCGGGGATGCGGCATCCCGGGAAACTATGAGGACATCAAGCTGGCCGGTATTCCCGCGGAAGAGGAGCAGCCGGTGGATGTCCATTGGCCCCGGGCAGATGGGATTGGCGGGCCCCCGGGAAACCCCGCAAGCTCAGACCCGGCCCCGGCTCAGGATGTCCAGGCAGAGGGACCGCTGGTCCAGATAACTCTTCTGCCGGCGGTCAAGGCCGCGGACTCCAGAGAGAAAGACAAGCCGTCAGCCGTGCCTGCGCTGGCTCCGTCAGCGGAAAAACTGCCCTCCCGACCCTACCTGGTCCACTATCGGAAGGAGGGTCCGGCACGGTTGCTGTCGCATCTCAACGTCCTCAAGCTGCTGGAGCGCGCCTTGATTCGCTGCGACGTGCGCTTGAAGTTCACCGAGGGGTTCAACCCGCGGCCGAAGTTCACGGCCTCGCCCGCCATTCCTCTGGGGATGTCCAGCCGCTCGGAATACCTGCGGTTTGAAGCCTTCGGGGAATTGTCCGAATCGCTGGCGGCTCAACTCAATGACTGCCTGGTAGAAGGTCTCGAGGTTCAAACCGTCGAGGCAGTGGAGGAGGGCAAGAAAGTAAGGATGACCCAACCGCTGCAGGTCAGCTACCGGGCCTGGCTCCCCGATGGAGCCACTTTGGCAGCCCCAGCCGAGGTCGCCGAACTCACCGGTCGGGTCCATGACCTGATCAGCCATCTGGCCGATCATGATCGCGGTAACGCCTTCTACTGCAATGCTCCCGAGCACGAGAGAATTGCCGACCTGAGGGTGGTTTGCGAAGAGCCGCTTTCCTTGAGCTTCACGCTCTCCCTCGATCCCGAAACGGGCTCCATGATGAAGGCCAAGAATCTTCTGGGAGAAGTGCTGGGTTGCCCCGAGACGCTCTTGAGCCGATTCAGATTCTCGAAGGAGTCCCTGTCTTTTGAAGCTTCCGCTGCGGCGAAGCCGGCCTCTCCTGCCGCTCACCCCTGAGTCAACTTGAAATACTGATGTTCGAATGCGGGTCAGGAAGCCTGCCCGTCCGCGGAGTCCGATTCTCCAACGGGATCGACCGACGGGGCGTCTTCCTGATTGCGGTTGCGGTAGCTGGTGCAATCCACGCAGGTTGCTTCGCGCCAGTTCGATTTCATTTCCGGGTGGTCGCACACCCGTCTGCGGTTGTACTGGGTACGGGTGCCGAAGAATTCCCTGGGAGCTCTCTCCCTGGAAAAGGCGCAGCTTCGCAGTTTCTTGAGGCCGGCTTTCATGGTCGGCTAACGGAGTCGGGCGGTGGGTCGGAAAGGGGGGAAGCATCTCCCAGCACACGGAAGCGACGGCTTCGCTGAAGCACCAGTTGCTCGGCCGAGAGCGACTTCAACGCCTTGAGGCCCTCTTTCAACTGTCGATCCACCGAAGCGGCAGTCTGTTCGGGGTCGTTGTGGGCTCCGCCCTCGGGCTCGGGGATCACCTCGTCCACAATGCCCAGGCGCTTCAGATGACTCGAGGTGATTTTCAATGCATTGGCGGCGTCTTCAACCCGCGACTGGTCCTTCCAGAGAATGGCGGCGCACCCTTCGGGGGAGATCACCGAGTAGTAGGCGTGCTCCAGCATGTAGACGCGGTCCCCGATCCCGATTCCCAGGGCTCCCCCGCTGCCGCCCTCTCCGGTAATGGTGACCAGAACCGGCACGGTCAGACGGGCCATCTCCCGCAAGTTTTGAGCGATGGCTTCGGCCTGTCCCCGCTCCTCCGCTCCGATGCCGGGGTAAGCTCCCGCCGTGTCGATGAAGATAAAAATGGGGCGGTCGAACTTTTGCGCCAGCTGCATCAGGCGCAACGCCTTGCGGTAGCCCTCCGGCTTGGGCATTCCGAAGTTGCGGAACAGCTTCTGCTCCGTGTCCCGCCCCTTCTGGGTCCCGAGAATTATGCAGGGTTCTCCGTGGAAGCGGGCCATGCCGCCAATCATGGCGGGGTCGTCGGCAAAGCGGCGATCCCCGTGCAGCGGTGAAAAATCGCTGAAAATAAGTTCGATGAAGTCCTGGACGTGGGGTCGCCGGGGATGGCGGGAGAGTTGGACGCGATGCCAGGAGGTCAGTTCCGCCGAGGATTCCCGGCGCAAGCCATCAAGGCGCCGGCGAAGCGTCTCCAGGTC
>JAPPFQ010000233.1 GCA_028875135.1 Acidobacteriota bacterium | reverse complement strand
GGATGCAGAGCCCTGGCCAACCGGGCTCAACGGCCTGCTCAACTATTGACCGAAAACCTCCGAGGGTCTAATCAGGGATAGAGCCCCCTCAGCCTGGTGGCCCTGGCCACTCGCTCGATGCCGACCATGCCGGCCGCCGTCCGCATGGGGACTTTTCTGTCGACGGAGAGGTCCAGAACCGACTTGAAGCTGTGCCTCATGATGGTCTTCAGCCTCTTGAAGACGTCAGCCTCCTCCCAGAAGAGGTGTTGAATGGATTGCACCCACTCGAGATAGGAGACCGTGACTCCCCCGGCATTGCACAGGACGTCCGGGATCAGGAACACCTCCTTGGCTTGCAGGATCCTGTCGGCGGCGGGTGTGGTGGGGCCGTTGGCCGCCTCGGCAACGATCCGGGCCCGGACCCCGGCGGCGTTGTCCTCGGTGATGGCGTCTTCCAGCGCCGCCGGAACCAGTATGTCACAGGGACAGTGGAGCAGGTCCTCGGCCGGCATAGGCTCCGATTCCGGATAACCCGAGACGCTCCCGGTCCGATTCTTGTAGTCGATGAGCTTGCCGGGCGGCAGGCCGTTTCCGTTATAGACACACCCCTGAGAATCGCTGACCGCAATCACCCTGGCCCCTGCTTCGTCCAGGAGCCGAGCGACCACCGAGCCGGCGTTCCCGAAGCCCTGAACGCAAACGCTCAGGGAATCCAGCTTCAGCTTGAGGTGCTCCACCGCGCACCCGATGGTGAAGAACACGCCGCGGCCGGTGGCCTCGGTGCGCCCCATGGATCCTCCCAGCTCCAGGGGCTTTCCGGTGACCACTCCCGGAACGCAGTAGCCCTTGTTCATGCTGTAGGTGTCCATGATCCAGGCCATCACCTGGGGATTGGTGTAGGCATCCGGCGCCGGGATATCCTTTTCGGGGCCGATAAAGGGAAGGATCTCGTTGGTGAACCTTCGGGTCAGCCGTTCCAGCTCGCCGCTGCTCATGCTCTTGGGGTTGCAACAGACCCCGCCCTTCCCGCCGCCGAAGGGGATGCCCACGATCGCCGATTTCCAGGTCATCCAGGTCGCCAGCGCCTTCACTTCGTCGAGGTTCACCCTGGGATGATACCGGAGGCCTCCCTTGGCAGGCCCTCTGGCAGTGCTGTGCTGCACCCGGTAGCCTTCGAAACGCCGGATGCGGCCGTCGTCCAGCCGGACGGGCACCGAGACGATCAGGCAGCGTTCCGGGTACTTGATCTTGTTCCTGACGTCGTCGTCCAGTTGCAGGAGATCGGCCGCCGCATCGAACTGCTCCATAGCCATGTTGAATACGCTTGAATTTGCTTCAGTCACGGAGATTCCTCCTTTCATGAACCGGCCATTCGATCATAGGGATGCAAACCCTCTACCACGGTTTGGCTCCGAACGGCGCCGCAACGAGCACGTCTTGCAATCCCATCGCCTTTCGAGATCGATTGCGGTACACTGAAGCCGACCATGTCCTTGAACCCGAGGGGGACTTATGTGGGGCGTCAATCCAGTCACTGTATTCTTCATTCTGGTGGTTGTCCTGTGGTTGATCAACTCGATCAACGTCCTGAGGGAATATGAACGAGGCGTCATCTTCAGATTGGGGCGCCTGCTGTCGAAGCCCAAGGGGCCCGGCCTGATCTTCGTCTTCTGGCCCATCGATCGCATGGTCCGGGTATCCCTGCGAACCGTGGCTCTGGACGTGCCCACCCAGGACATCATTACCAGCGACAACGTCTCGGTGAAGGTCAATGCCGTGGTCTACTTCCGCGTGCTCAACGCCATCAGGTCGGTGGTCGAGGTCGAGAACTTTCTTTACGCCACCTCCCAACTCTCCCAGACCACCCTCCGTTCCGTGCTGGGCGAAGTCGTGCTGGACGACCTGCTCAGCCAGCGGGAAACCCTCAACATGAAGTTGCAGGCGATCCTGGACAAGCAGACCGACCCCTGGGGAATCAAGGTCTCCCTGGTGGAAGTCAAGGCGGTGGACCTGCCGCAGGAGATGCAGCGGGCCATGGCCAAGCAGGCCGAGGCGGAGCGGGAGAAGCGCGCCAAGATCATTCACGCCGACGGCGAGTTTCAAGCGGCCGCCAAGCTGGCCGACGCCGCCCGGGTGGTGTCCCGCCAGCCGGTGGCCCTTCAGCTCCGCTACCTCCAGACCC
>JAPPFQ010000356.1 GCA_028875135.1 Acidobacteriota bacterium | reverse complement strand
CCCCGGGTGTCAACCCGGGGTCGTATGGGTCCGCGCCAACCCAGCCGCGAATGCGGCGAATAGAAAGCACCCGTCCCGGAAACGCATTGCCGCTCCAAAAAAACACCGCCCCACGCCACGATCACCCCCCGCCGCCACCTTCAGGGTGCTGCCGGCAGCAAATGGACGGACACACCCTCACGACTGCTTGGCGCGGCTTTTCCCGAACAGATAGGCGCCCAGGACTCCGCCCAACGTGGTCAGAATTCCGCAAAGGATCAACTTGGTCAACAGGCTGACGATGACAAAAACAGGGTCGAGCGGATCGCTCATGAACTCCATCGCCTGCTCCAGGGCCTCCACGAACTCGGGCGGGAGACCCTCCATCCGACTAATCCCTTCTTGAGCCTGGCGCAGATCCTCCGGCCCGGAGGCCAGCCGGACCAGAATCTCCAGGAACTGCCAGACCAGGGAACCGAACAGGCCGGTGAGCAGCCCCAGGCTGGCGCCGGTCCCGGAAGAAATCAATCCGGGCGTCTCGGTCCGGAGAAAGTAGACCGCCAGGACTCCCGCGCCCGCCACCCAGAGCAGACAGCAGGTGTTCACGTAGGGCATGGCGGACAGCACTCCCAGAAGGACGCCGGCCATCAGGGCCGGCTTGGTCAAGCTGGGACCGGGAGTGGGTGGAAAGGAGGGTGGTGAAGCCGCCGGCGGCGGTGTGGGCTCGACGGGTGCAGGGGCGTCGGAAGCCGACGGCGATTGGTCCAGAGGAACGTTTACCGGCTTGGGCTTGGGGTCGATGTGACCTACCGGCGCTCCGCAAATGGGACACAAGCTTGCGCTGTCGTCAAGCATCTGCTGGCAACTGGGACACTGTTTGGGCATGGCCTGAAAACCTCCGGCCCCAAAGCTTGAAAGCAAGCCGACAGGTTGTCAAGCAGAAGACAAGGCGGGTGAAGAAAAAGGCGGGGAGACAACCGAATCTCCCCGCCACAGGTGGGATCGGCGGAGATTGCCCTACTCGGGGGGAGGGTAAATGGCGCCGACCCGGGTCAGGCGAAAATTTCCCCTGTCAAACCGGTTGTTTTCGTCGAAGTAGATCGTATCGCCGTTCATGGTATTCCCTTTGAGGGAAAGGGCAAACATCCGATAGCCAAAAAACACGCAGGGAGCACCCCGTCTGGGACAGTCGTCAAAAAAATCTCGAACTTCCAGTTCATAGGTCCCGTTGCTGACTGCCCCTCTAATCAAAAAGTGTCGATTGACGGTGGGAAAGGTGCCGCTGAGAATCTCAAGGAGGCCGTACAGCATGTCCCTTTCCTGATAGAGCGTCACCCGGACTTGTGCGTTCATGATCTCCCCGGTCACCGGGCCTTCCCAGATTCCGGCGATGGCCGGGGTGTTGGACCGCGGCATGGCGAAGGCAGGGAAGAACCCGGCAAAAGGGCCGGTGGTGCTTTCAACCAGAGAAGTGGCGATGATTAGCGGCTCACGATCATCCCGTTCAGGGAGGAGGTCCTCCACTTCGATGATGATCTGACCCCAGGTTTCGGGTACGGTCGAACGGATGTCGTTGTCCACATACATGCCAAATTTGCCGACATCGACGGGAGGGAGCGGCCGTTGCGGGCGCCCTGTTCGATCAAAGAGCTTGATCCGGAGCCGTCCAGGTCCGCTGCCGATGTTCACCACCGCCAGACGAGACTTGAAGGATCCCGCCTTGACCGAAGACTGGATGAGAAGCGGGTTGGAGGGAGTTCCCGTGCTCTCTACGTAGGCCGCCTGTTTGTAGATCTGGTCTGCGATGGCCAACTCTACGGCGGGGTCGTTGTTCACCCGATCCAGGATGACCGAGGCCCAAGCGGTAATAGGTTCATCCGACCAGATCAGCAGCCATCCGGTGGTTGCTGCCCCTCCTCCGTCAACCGGCGGCAGGGCCGTCATGACCCGATTGATTTGACGCATTTCGTTCGATCGCACCGAAAAGACTCCCTCGCGGTCCAGCTTTCCAGAGGGATCGCGTAGTTGGACTAACACGCTGGCTACGGGATCGGCCTTCTTGCGCACCGAAAACCGGCTGAAGTTGTTGAGGCCGACGTTGGTGCGGGCTCCATTCTCGTTGGTGACCAGGGGAATCAGGCTGATGTAGTTGTCTCCCTCGAAGCTCGTCTGATTGGCTTGCTGCAAGTG
>JAPPFQ010000359.1 GCA_028875135.1 Acidobacteriota bacterium | reverse complement strand
CATGCTCCCCCCAGGCGAACTCGAAGGGAGCGGCCCCGCCGGCCGTCAGGGCCAGGGCGATCCTCGCCAGCATCTGCCGCCGGGTCAACGGGTGACGGATCTCCGCTTTCGGAGGGTCACTAGACATTTCCCTTCCTCATTTCCTCGGCCAGATAGTCGGAGGCTCTCCAGGCCAGGGCGTTGATGGTGAGGGTGGGGTTCTTGTCGGGGTTGCTCACGAAGGTACCGCCGTCGCAGACCAGCAGATTCCTGACCTCGTGAGACTGACAGAATCCGTTCAGCACGGAGTTCCGGGGATTGGACCCCATCCGAACCGTTCCCACCTCGTGGATGATGGTCCCGGGAACCGAGATCCCGTGGCGATCGAAATGGCTGGTCAGCCCGATCACCTTGCCACCCATGCTTTCGATCAGGGCTGCAAAGGTCTTCTCCATGTGCCGGGCCTGCTTCCATTCATAGTCGGACCACTTGAAGTGAAAGCGCAACACCGGGATGCCCCACCGATCGACCACCTCGGGGTCGATCTCGCAGTAGCTCAGGTTGTTGGGAATCATCTCGCCCCGACCCGCGAACCGGACGAAAGCCCCATACTCTTTCCGAACCTGCTGCTTCAGCTTCCTGCCGTAACCGTGCCGTCGGGCCGCGCCGTGAAAGGTCCCCACCTTCGGCATGTTGTAGCCGCCGCCGATTTCGATGTGGTAACCGCGCGGGAATCCCAATCGCGCCTGATCCTCCCAATGCCACCAGGGCATGTAGAGGTGGGCCCCGCTCATCCCGTCGGTGTTGTATCGGGGTAGGTTCTCCAGGCTGGGGACGTAGCCGGCCATGCCCAGCCCCACCGTGTCCATGAGAAAGCGGCCTACCGTGCCCGAGCCGTTGGCCAGGCCGTCGGGAAAGAGGCTGGACCGGGAATTCAGGAGCAGGCGGGCGGACTCGCAGGCACTGGCCGCCACCACCACCACCCGGCAGGCGATCCGCTTTTCGGTGCGGCTCTCCTTGTCGATGTAGACCACCCCGTTGGCCCTGCCGCGGGCGTCGGTCAGAATCTCCCGCGCCATGGCCGAGTGGATGATCTTGAGCTTGCCCGTCTCCAGGGCGGGAAAGATCTGCACCTGGCTGGACGAGTAGTTGGAAGCCGTCAGGCAGCCGCGGCCGCACTGTCCGCAGTAGTGGCAGGCGGGCCGCCCGTTGAGAGGCCGCGTAATCACGGCCCTTCGCATGGCGATGCAGGGTATTCCCAGCTTGTGACTGGCCTTTTGAATGACCAGTTCATGGGCCTTGGGCGGCGGGGGCGCCTGAAAAACGCCGTCGGGGGCGCTGCGGATGCCCTCCCTGGTGCCGGTCACTCCGATGAAGGCCTCGGCCTTGTCGTAATAGGGAGCGATGTCTTGGTAGGAGATGGGCCAGTTGGTCCCCAGGCCGTCGCGGTCGTGAGGGTTGAAGTCGTAGTCGGAGAAGCGCAACGAGATACGGCCGTAGTGGTTGGTCCGCCCTCCCACCACGCGAGACCGGAACCAGAGGAAGTCGCTGCCCTTGGCGACGGTGTAGGGCTCTCCCTCCAGGGTCCACCCGCCCTTGACGGCGCTGGCGTTGAAATGACCGAAGGCTTCCCCGCGGCCGAAGTAGACGCCTCCGCCCTCCTCGGCGCCGCGATGATCCACGTCGTGGGGCCAGAGGTGCTCCTTGAAGTCGGCCAGCGGGTTCAGCATGGGGCCGGCTTCCAGCAAGGTGACCCGAATCCCCATTCGGGTCAGGACGTGGGCGACGGTTCCACCGCCCGCGCCCGAGCCGATCACCACCACTTCGTGTTGTTCAGGCGTCTGCTGGATGTGAGCCATGGCGGTATTCAAGCACAACCGGGTGAGAATTTAAACTTGGCGTCACTGCGTTGCCAGCCAGGGTCCAAGGGCCGAACCGAGACGAGGCCATGCAAAGACGATTCCTGTCAGAGCCCCCGGTTCGGGGCGCCGGCCGGCACAATCGAAATAAAGCTGTCAGCGGCCGAAAGGGCGGCTCAGGCCAGCACGTCGAAGCCCTGCCAGGTGATCTTGGCGCCGACCGCCTCGATCTTGGGCCAGGCCTCCTCGTGCTCCTTGGAAACCGCCCAGGTGGCCCGTTGGGCTTCCGTTTCGAACGAGATGTCGATCTCGTACATGGTCGAGGACTCGTAG
>JAPPFQ010000093.1 GCA_028875135.1 Acidobacteriota bacterium | reverse complement strand
GACGGATATCGTGCACGGTGAAAACGGTGGAAGAAGAAACTCTGTATCGATCGCTGAGGTTGCCTCACAGGCCCCAGGGGAAGCTCGTCCTGCTGGTCCTGGACGGCGTCGGCGACATTGCAACCGCTGAAACTCGTTACAGGACCCCGCTGGAGGCCGCGGTCACTCCGAACCTGGATGAATTGGCTCAGGCCTCGGCCATGGGCCGAATGACTCCGGTCCTGCCGGGGATTACGCCGGGAAGCGGTCCCGGCCACTTGGGTCTTTTCGGCTACGATCCCGCCGTGTTCCGAGTCGATCGAGGCGTGATCGAGGCGCTGGGGCTTGGAATGGATTTGAAAATGGGCGATGTGGCCGCTCGCGCCAACTTCTGCACGGTCAATGCCGAAGGAATCGTAACCGACCGCAGAGCCGGCCGCATTGACAGCCAGTTGAACCGGGTCCTCTGCGAAAAACTGGGCGCCATTGGCCGGATCGGCGAGACCCGGATCATTGTTCGGCGTGGAAGATCCCACCGATTTGTGGTGGTTTTCCGAGGAGGTGGCATCGCAGGCCCTCTCCCCGACTCCGATCCCCACAGGGCAGGTCTTCCCATAAGGCCGATCATGACCGAAAGCCGGGAAGAGAGTGTCAAGAGGGCGGCCGATGTGATCGCCGGCTTCTACCGGCAGGCCATGCCACTGCTTTCGGAGGACCTTCCCGCCAACGGGTTCCTCTTGCGAGGCATCGGCAGCCTTCCCCGTACCCCCGGGTTTGAGGAGCGGTTTCAACTGGGAGCCGCGGCGATTGCCGTTTATCCCATGTACAGGGGACTCGCCCAACTGATCGGGATGCGGAATCTGGAAAGAACGAGAGAGATCCACCAGCAGTTTCAACAGTACCTCGACGAGTTCCAACACTTCGACTACTTCTTCATCCACGTCAAGGGGACGGACATGGCCGGGGAGGATGGCGATTTCGATGGGAAGGTGGCGGTCATCGAGGCCGTGGACCGGGCTCTCCCCATCCTGTTGCAGAAACGTCCCCTGGTGCTGGCCATCACCGGGGACCACTCCACCCCGGTGGCGCTGAAATCGCACAGTTGGCATCCCCAGCCGGTTCTGCTGAACAGCCCGGTTTGCGGCAGCGACAAATTGAGTCGTTTCACCGAAACCTGCGCCAACCGGGGCTCACTAGGGGTGTTCCAGAGTCAATATTTGATTCGATTGATGATGGCCAACGCGGGGCTCTACGGCAAGTTCGGCCCCTGATGAGTCGTAAACCCGTCTGGCGGGTTCAAGTTGAGTTTCAACGTTCGAGCATGTAAAATCCCGACCGAATCGGTCACAGCGTGCGACGGGCTCGTAAGTGCTTCAAGTGCCTGCGCGGGAGGTATCCATGTCATTTCCGGCCTCGGTACAAAGAGCCCTGGCTGCCAAGGGCAACCGCAAGACAGACTATGAGCGTCTCAAGGCGGCCCTGAACCACCAGGAGCCCGACTACGTTCCCCTTTTCGAAATGGGTATCGAGCCGGAGATCAAGGAACTGTTCATGGGCAAGCCGGTCCAGGGGCACGCCGACGAGATCGAATTCTTCCGGGCCGCCGGATTCGACGCCTATCCCGTCTCGCTGAGCGTGATCAATGTCCACCTGAAGCCGGTTGAAGGCGAAGACAGCCAGACCGAGAAAGGCGCCGGCGGCGTCCAGGTGAGCAGCCACACCGTCAGCACCTACAAGGCCGAACTGGAAGCCTATACCGAGCGGCACTGGGCGGAAATGCACAAGGGGGTCATTTCCAACAAGGACGAGTTTGCCGCCTATCCCTGGCCCGACCCCGACGACCTGGACTTTTCCGTGCTGGACGAAGTGGGAGCGTTGCTGCCGCCCGGGATGAAAATCGGCGTGGTCATCGGCAAGGTGTTTACCGGTGTCTGGTTCATGATGGGGATGGAGACCTTCATGCTGTCCTACATCGACGACCCGGAACTCATCGACATGATGTACGGCAAGATCATCCCCCTGCAGCAGCGGGTGATGGAGGTCGCCATGGAGCACCCCGCCGTCGGCCTGAGCTTTCATGCCGACGACCTCTCAGGGAAGAACGGCCCCCTGGTGCACCCCGACCACTATCGCAAGTACGCCTTCCCCTGCTACAAGACCATGTGCGACATGGCCAGGGCGGCCGACAAGCCTTTCGT
>JAPPFQ010000282.1:1898-2186 GCA_028875135.1 Acidobacteriota bacterium | reverse complement strand
CCACCGGGTACCGCTCCAGCATGATGCTGTTCCCCCAGGATGACTTCCGCATCTGGTCGGGGGACTACCCGCCTGAAGTCGTGACGCAGCAGTTCCGCAAACTGGCCGCGGGTTGGAGCCGGGGGCTGGCCCGCTTTCGGCAGGGCGCGGAGAAAGTGACCCCGACAAGAAAGGCTTTCGCCGAGATGGACCTGGCGATCGCCCAAACCTGCCGGCACCACTTCCAGAGCACGGCCAACCAGGTGGAGTTTTACCTGTTGAGGGAGAAGCTTCGGCAGAGCCAAGGGG
>JAPPFQ010000282.1:0-1888 GCA_028875135.1 Acidobacteriota bacterium | reverse complement strand
CGACTGTCCAGCGCATGATCGAGATCGCGCGGGCGGAAATCGAACTGGCCCGGGCTCAATTCTCCATCGCCCGGCGCCACTCCACCATCGCCTTCGAGGCCTCCAACCACTACTACTACCGGCCGCTGGACCTGGCCGAGAAGATCCTGAACTGCCGCCAGGTGATTGACGAGCTCTCCCGAGCCTGAGAGCAGTCTACACCCCGGCGACAAAGGGGGTTCGGGGGAAACCCATCAGGAGTTCCGGACCGTCTTCGGTCAGATGGAACACGTCGCCCAGCGGAACAAACATCTTGCCCGTCCCGGGCAGGCCGAAGACGGCGTGCATCACGGCGGTCATTCCGGCCTGCATGGGAGCCGGGTTGCTGTCGTCGAAGGGAACGGGCTGCTCGCTGTAATCCATGCCGATCCCGTGTCCGATCCGGCCCCCCAGAAGATCCAGGCCGTGGGGCTCCACGTGCTCCCGGATGGTCCGGCCCAAGTCGGCCACGGGCGTGCCCGGCTTCAGAATCTCCTGAGCCCGATCATGGGCTTCGCGTGTCACCTGGCACAACCGGGTGAGGGCGTCGCAGGGCTTCCCCAGGGTTCCGGTGCGGTGCCCGTGGCACCAGTACCCCTGGTAGACAATGTAGGAGCAACTGGCCATGAGGTCGCCGTATTGCAGGATGCGCTCATGGGGTCTGATGTCCAGCCGGGTATTGTTCCAGTCCGGGGGCGGCCCTGACGCCATCCAGTACTTGGCGTGGTCGGCTCCTTCCCGGCGTGCCATCCGCTCCATCTCGGCCACGATTTCTATTCCGGGCAGTCCGGGTCTGGCAACCTCCAGCATGGTTTGAAATCCCAGATCGCTCAACTCGGCCGCCCGCCGCATCAGTTGCAGTTCCGCCTCGCTCTTGACGGCCCGCAGCCGGGAAACCACGTCGTCCACCCGATGGAGCCGGTCCCCCAGGCCGAGGGCCAGTCCTTCGTAGAAGGGAGCCGGCATGGTGCTCACCCCGACCACGCCCACTCCTTCTCCACCCAGCCCGTTTTCTTCCAGGACGGCCAGCGTCTGACCGGCAAAGTCGCGGGGCCCCTGGTCGTCGCCCCCCCCACGATGGCCCGCCACCGCATTGGGGTCTACGGCTTCCACCAGCCGCATGTCCTCGATCGGAGAGACCTCGGCGGCCTGCTCGAACATGAACTGCATGCCGGCAGCCAGCATCACCGGGTCCCCCCGACGGGGCACCACCACCACGGTTTCCACGATCCGGTCATCGTTGGCCCATCCCGACAGATAGGAGACATGGCCGGTCTGCCCCCATTTGTGCTCGCGGGCCGGGGAATAGGCCAGCAAGGCCCCCAACTGCCGCTCCTCCAGGAACTGTTGCACGCGATGGTAGCGACTCTGAAACTCCTGCTTGGAAATCGCTTGAGATTCCATCCCTGACCTCCCGTTGCTGCCGGACCCGCCGGCAGGAAAATTGGCCCGGATCCGCCCCGGGGCTTTGATTCGAGTTCCGCCTGAGGCGGAAAGGTTGTCGCGACCGGCCTGCGCCGAAAGAATAACACCGGGCGAAGGGGATTTCACCTCCGTTTCACCGCCTCTCCGGGCAGCGGCAGCGCAGTGCTCCGTGCCCAACAGGCGATGCGCCCATTTGAAACAAACGCCTTGTGCCGGGTAGAAAGAAACCGTATCCAAGCCACGCATGGGTCAATGGCTTACTTGCATGGATGCACAGGATTTTTTCTGGAGACGGTTGGCTTGCAGTCCTGAACATCCACCAATCCGCTCGCGGTCATCGCCGGAGTCAGCCTCTCGTGCAGCAATCGGACCGACTGGGACGAGGAGAGTCTCTGGCGCACCTACACCACTCTGACCGACGTGGAAGCGGTGTTTCGCTCCCTGA
>JAPPFQ010000167.1 GCA_028875135.1 Acidobacteriota bacterium | reverse complement strand
TCTCCCGCCTGGCCTGGATGGCCACCATCGTGGTGGCCGTCTCCCTGGCCATCGAGGAGCTCACCGGAATCGAGCCCGCCGTTTCCATCGTCCTGACCACGGCGGTGGCCACCGCCTATACCCTGGTGGGCGGCATGAAGGCCATTATCTGGACCGACGTCCTGCAGTTCTTCCTCTTCACCCTGGGCCTGGCCGCGGCGGTCGCTTTGATCTTCTGGAAGGACCCGGCCTCCGAGCTGCTGGCCGTGATGGTCCGCGACGACAAGCTGAGGATGTTCAACTTCAGCCTGGACCCCACCACCCGCATCACCGTCTGGATGGCCGTGACCGCGGGCGCGGTCAACGGCGTCGCCAACCTGACCGACCAGGTCAGCATGCAGCGCTACCTCTCCTGCGGGTCGCTGCGGGACGCCCGGCGGGCGGTGTGGTTCAAGCCCTTCCTGTCGATCCCGGTCACCGTGCTGATCTACGGCCTGGGGCTGGCCCTCTACGCCCACCACCAGTTGAACCCGGAGCTGGCCGTGGGGATCGGGAGCGCCGACCGGGCCTTCCCCCACTTCGTCCTGAACGAAATGCACGGCGGCCTGGCGGGCCTCATCCTGGCGGCCATATTCGCGGCCGCCATGTCGAGCATCGACTCGGGAACCCACACCATCAGCACGGTCTGCGTGGAAGACTACTACAAGCGGCTGATCCGGCCCGATGCTCCCGATCGTCACTGCCTGAAGCTGGCCCGAGGCCTGACGCTGATCTGGGCCGTGGTGATCGCGGTGCTGGCCCAGTTCCTGACCGGCCAGGACACCATCGTGGGCACCATGGCCACGGTGGCGGCCCCGTTTTTCGGGTGCGCGGTGGGCATGTTCGTCCTGGGAACCGCCACCCGGCGGGCCACCGGCTGGGGGACCTCGCTGGGAGCGCTGGTGGGCTACGGGCTGGTGCTGGTGGCCAAGTACTGGCTGTTCCAGGTCGACGGGCAGTGGCTCCTGCTGCCGGGAGGGCCCGACCCCTACACCGCCGCCACCGTCGAGCAGATCTCCAAGTTCTGGCTGACTTTTGTCAGCTTCGCAGGCACGGTCGTTCCCGGCTACCTGATCAGCCTGGCGTTCCCTCCTTCCTCCAGGGCCGCGCTGCAGGGCCTGACCCTGTGGGACGGGAAGGGGAAGTCCTGAGACGAGGCCGGGCCAGGCACCGGGCAAGAATAGGGCCAAGATGCCTCATCCGGAATCTGAAGCTCCCACCAACGACGTCCCACCCCGGAGCGAAGCGACCCCGGAAGAGCCGCGCATCACCGATCCCCCGGCGGCGCTGTGGTCGCGCAACCCCCTGGCCTGGTTCCGCTTCTTCGGCCCGGGGGCCATCGTGGCCTCGGTGACGGTGGGCAGCGGAGAGATCGTCTTCCCCTCCCGGGGCGGCGCTGATCGACACGGTCACCAGCTTCGTGGCCGGCTTCTTCTGCTTCGCCAACCTCTGGGTGGACCGCAGGTTCCTTCCCCTGCCGCTGCGCGCTCCCGCCTTCCTCCAGGCCGTCAACCTGGCGGCCGGCAGCGCCTTCCTCTTCACCGCCGTCAGGGCCATGGCAAGCTACCAGGGGGTGTGGGGCTACGGATTCCTCGTCCTCCTGCTGGCCGGCTGCATGCTGGCGGCTCGGAAAATGAGGTTTCTGTACGAGGAAAGTCCGACTTGAGGAGAACCGGGCAAGAAAAGACCGGGCGCGGCGCGCGCCCGGGGTTGCAGGAACCAAAGGCTCAGGCGCGGAGCTCGAACCATGGCAAGGGACTGGCAATCACTCAACGACTACAGGCTCTTCTGCCGGGGCAGGCTGGTCGACCCCTACCCCCTCTACCACCGACTGCGCTCGAAAGACCCCGTCCACTGGAGCGAGCAGGCCGACAGTTGGATTCTGACCCGCTACGACGATGTCCGCTTCGCCCTGCAGCACGACCCGCGCCTCACGGCGGAGCGGCTCAGCCTGCTGCTGGCCCAGCTTCCCCGCAAGGTTCAGGCGGAAGTGGAGTCCCTGCGGCGGCTCCTCTCCACCTGGATGCAGTACTACGATCCCCCCGACCACACCCGCCTGCGCTCCCTGGTGAACCGGGCCTTCACTCCGGGAACCATAGAGCGCCTGCGGCCACGAATAGAGTCTATCGCAAAGGAGCTGCTACAGCCGGTCCGAGCCCGCGGTCGCCAGCACG
>JAPPFQ010000170.1 GCA_028875135.1 Acidobacteriota bacterium | reverse complement strand
GTTCGGACTGTCGCAGCTCTACCAGTTGCGGGGACGGGTGGGCCGTTCCAGCCGGCGCGCCTACGCCTATCTGCTGGTTCCGCCGCGCCAGACGCTCTCCGGCATCGCACGGCAGCGGCTGGCGGCATTGAAGGAGTTCAGCGAGCTGGGATCCGGTTTCAAGGTGGCGGCCCTGGATCTGGAGTTGAGAGGTGCAGGCAACCTGCTGGGGGGGGACCAGCATGGGCATGTCAACGCCATCGGCTTCGATCTGTTCTGTCAGATGCTGGAACGCACCATCCGGGAGCTCCAGGGCCAGGAGGTTCTGCCCGAGATCCAGACCCGGATCGATCTCAAGGTGAGCGTCAAGATCCCACCGGACTACATCCCCGAGGAAAATCAGCGCTTGAGCGTCTACAAGCGCATCTCTTCCCTGAAGCTGGACTCGGAGATGGATGCCCTCCGGGAGGAGCTGGAGGACCGCTACGGGCCCTTGCCCGAGGAGGTGGAGAGACTGCTGGACTACATGAGGGTCCGCCGCCTGGCGGAAAGGATTCTGGTGGAGTCGATGGTGAGAGATCGTCAGGGCATCGCCATCGCCTTTCATCCCAGGACCCCCATATCGCCCCACAAGCTGGTGGAAACCGTCTCCAGCGTCCCCGGCCTCTCGGTGAGCCCGGGAGGGCAATTGAGGCTCCGGTCGGCAGGCGTTTCCCAGGGGGAGGTGCTTTCCTCGGTGCGGGCGCTGCTGGGCGAACTGGCTTCCTGAGACCTCCCTTTCGATGCTACAATCACTTCCCCCTCTGACACGGGCGGGTTAACTTCCACGCAATTTTCGGTTAACATCGGGTATGGTTCTAAAGGGAAAATGCGGATTCTGCCCGGCTCGGGCAATCGAGGAGGTGGAACGATGAAGCCAAGGATTTCTCACGGGATGCTGGCCGGCGTGCTGCTGCTGTCCGGTTCCTCTCCGGCTCAGGCGGAAACCACCATCTTTGAGGAGATCATCTGCCGGGTCAACAACGACATCATCACCAAGTCCGAGTACGAGGAGGCCGCAAACCTGCTCAAACTGCGGACGCAGAGGCAGCAAAAACTCTCCGGCGAACAGTTGGCGCAGGCGGTGCGCGAGGGCGAGAAGGACCTGCTCAAGAACATGATCGAGGAACGGCTCCTGGTGCAAAAGGCGGTGGAGCTGGGGATGACCGCCGATACCGACGTCATCAAGTACCTGGACCGTCTGCGAAGCGAGAATGATCTCCCCAGCATCGAAGCCCTGGAGCAGACGATGCGCCAGCAGGGCATCAATCCCGTCGAGTTCAGAAAGAGAATCAAGGAGCAGAGCCTCAAGGAGCAGGTTCTGGGTCGCGAAGTCTACTACCGCATCCAGGTTTCCACCTCGGAGATCAAGACCTTCTATGAGGCCAACCGGGACAAGTTCGATCGACCGGAGCAGGTGCGGCTCCAGGAGATTCTGATCGCTTCCAATGGGAAAACTCCTTCCGAAGTCGAGGGGCTGCGGAAGAGGGCCGAAGAGGTCCTGGAGAAAGCCAGGGGCGGAGAGGTGTTCGGCGACCTGGTGGCCCAGTATTCCGAAGGGCCGGCCGCCAAAGAGTGGGGGGGCGACCTGGGATTCTTCGGTAGAGGAAAGCTCCCGAAGGAAGTCGAGGAGATTGTCTTTTCCCTGCGGCGAGGTCAGATCACCGATATCGTGGAGGGCCGGGACGGCTTCCGCATCTTCAAGGTGATCGAAAAGAACATCGCCGGCATTCAGCCCCTGGACTCGGTCAAGGATCAGATCCGCAACAAGCTGGTCGAGGACAAGGCCGTCCCGGCCGTCCGGAAGTACATGGAGACGCTGCGCCGCCAAAGCTACATCCGTCTCAAGGAAGGCTACGTGGACAGCGGCGCCGAGGTGGAGACCGCCTCTGCCGAAGGAGATCAGCCGGCCGGCGACGAGCTCCCGCCGGCAGCCTTCGAAGGCAAGCAGAAGAAGTAAGCGCCCGCCTCTCCCTTCCATCCACCACCCGATTCCATGCGGCTGGACTTATTCCTGAAGAGGTCGCGTCTGGTCCCCCGGCGCACCCTGGCTCAGCAGGCCTGCGCGGCGGGAGCGGTCTCGGTCAACGGGCAGGTGTCGAAGGGAGGCAAGTCGATCAAGGTGGGGGATCTGATCGAGTGCCGGCAGAGAAACGGAACACAGAGGGTAAAGG
>JAPPFQ010000224.1 GCA_028875135.1 Acidobacteriota bacterium | reverse complement strand
ATTTCTTCCCGAGGTTTTGGCGGGTAAGAGCGCGCATAGAGCCCTCCAACTGTGGGAGTCTCGTATGGCATTGCTGGTGATGGAGTGGGGGAGGGCCGTATCTTAACTCTGCCCACGAGACGGTTCAAACGACTCCGACACCGCACCGGCCCTCGCCAGAGGGGCCGCGGGGTCTGTTTGGTTTCCCGGAATTCTGTGATACTTTGGTGCGCTTGTCTGCCCGATGCCTCGGGACGTCCGGCAGAGTGCGCATCGGGAAGCAGGACTATCGGCGCCCCGTTTCCGGACAGCCGCCCCCCCGTCTGCGACGGCAGGACGGATCACAAAGAGCGAAACAGGGGTGTTCGGGACGAGCGTCGACATCCGATCGTCGTTGGATAATCGATGGGGATTCTGAGCAGTGAAGCCATCATCCTGCGGACCTATCCGCTCAGGGAAACTGACAGGCTTGTGGTGGCCTATACCCGAAAGTACGGAAAGGTGCGTGGGGTGGCTCGCGGAAGCCGTCGGATCAGGAGCCGCTTCTCCGGTCGGCTGGAACCCTTGTCATGGGTGGAGCTGGTTGCCTTTGAGGGGCGCAATCAGGAGTTGGTGGCGATCGACAAGGTGGAATTGCTGAAGTGCTTTGGCTTGGCAATTCAGGATTACCAGGCCTACCTGCGTTCCTCCTATCTGTTGGAACTCCTGATGGAAACGGTACCCGAACGTGAAGCCAACGATTCGCTGTTTCGCCTGCTGTTGCATGTGCTACCGTTGCTGGGGGACAGTCACAAATCCCGGCTGGCCTCCGTCTATTTCCAGATCTGGCATTTGAAGCTGGCAGGATTGCTTCCCAGCCTTGCCGCATGCAGTGGATGCGATGGTGCCTTGAGCCCCGGCAGGGAAGCCTACTGCCAGCTCGATGCCCTTGGCCTTTACTGCCGGGAGTGCCGGAAAGGGTCCTGGCGCCGGATTGACGGGGACGTCCTGGAGTTGGCCGGCCTGGTGGTGAGGAAGTCCCTGACGGAGCTGGCAGGCGGGCGAGTCGCCAAAGAGGCCGTTTCGGCGCTCAATGCAGTCGCCGAGGAGATGGTTCAGTCGGGGTTCGAGCGCAAGTTCGATTCACTGTCGCTGCTGCGGCGGGAATCCGGAAATCGGTAGATCATGTGGTTCCAGCAACTGTTCATGGAATTGCTGACGTTCTGGGCGGAGCAAGGGTGTGTCATCCATCTGCCTTACGACGTGGAAAAAGGGGCGGGAACCATGAATCCCGAGACCTTCTTCCGGGTGCTCGGGCCCGATCCCTATCGAGTGGCCTACCTGGAGCCCAGCCGGCGTCCTGCAGATGGCCGCTACGGGGAGAATCCCAACCGGGTCCAGAAGCATCACCAGCTTCAAGTCGTTTTGAAGCCCAGCCCGCCCGAGGTGCAGTCTGTCTATCTGCAGAGCCTGGAAAAGATAGGCATCGACCTGCGCGGCCACGATATTCGATTTGAAGAGGACAATTGGGAATCTCCCACTCTCGGGGCCTGGGGAGCCGGCTGGCAGGTACTGTTGGACGGGCTGGAGATAACCCAGTTCACCTATTTCCAGCAGGCCGGGGGATTGGAGTTGAACCCGGTGTCAGTGGAACTCACCTATGGGTTGGAACGGATCGCGATGTTCCTGAGCCACAGGTCGGATGTGTTCGATCTGGAGTGGAATGCCAGTGTCGGTTATCGAGACCTCAGGCACGCGGACGAAGTCCAGTTTTCCCGCTACAATTTCGAATTTGCCGATATCGACCTGCACTTCGGCTGGTTCAACGATTACGAAAAAGAGGCGGATCGTCTGATAGAGAAGGGGTTGATCCTGCCGGCCTACGATTACTGTCTCAAGTGCTCCCACACCTTCAATGTCCTGGATGCCAGGGGCGCCATCAGCGTCTCGGAGCGTACCCGGATGATTCAGCGTGTGCGCGCCCTCGCCTGTCGCATCGCTGAACAATATCTGGCCGGCGAAGACCATCGCCGGAAATCAGGAACCAAAACCGACCCGGAAACAGGGGTGTTTCAGAAGAGTGAAGAGTGGTGAGTGAAGAGTGGAGAGTGGTTAGCCGAGAGTTTCGGGAACGGGCGGGCGTCTGATGACGTGGATGTGCTTGTTTGAAGGCCTGCGCCGAGACCGACAGGATGCTAAACGTTATGGATTAAGAAACTATCCACTAATCACTATCCACTAACCA
>JAPPFQ010000750.1 GCA_028875135.1 Acidobacteriota bacterium | reverse complement strand
TGTGGTTCGTCTTCAAATTCGATCGACAGTTTCTTCCTCGAATGATCTGCCCGGCAGGGCGGGGGCGTCACTTATTTGAAGGACTGCGCCGAGATCGACAAGATGCCTTGCGTGTCGATCGAACAGCTCTTCAAACTTCAAACCTCTAACTTCAAACTTCTCCCTTCAAACTTCAAACTTCACACTTCATTGCGACGGGACGGCCCATAAGGGGCGAAACAGCGGTTGTTGCAGCAAGGGGGTTCAGTGGCCTATCGGCTGGGAATCGACATCGGCGGCACCTTTACCGACGCCACCCTGATCAACGAAGCCACCGGCGAGATTCGGATCGGCAAGGTTCCCTCCACGCCAAGGGACCATTCGCAGGCTCTGCTGGAAGCCGCTCAGCAGATTCTGAGCGAAAACGGCGTCGACCCCGCCCAGGTGACCTACCTGGTGCACGGGACCACCGTGGCCACCAACGCCATCATCGAGGGCGCCATCGCCCGCACCGGCTTCGTCACTACCGAGGGGTTTCGGGATCTTCTGGAGATCGCCCGCCAGATTCGGCCCAGCCTCTACGACCTCCAGTTCGAGAAACCCAGGCCGCTGGTGCCCCGCTACCTCTGTTTCGGGGTCCCGGAGCGCCTGGATGCGCGGGGGCAGGTGGTGACGCCCCTGGACGAATCGGCGGTGGCCCGGGTGGCCGCTCGCCTGGCCGAGGAGGATGTGGAATCGATCGCCGTCTGCCTGCTTCACGCCTACGCCAACCCGGAACACGAGCAGCGGGTGGGGCGGATTCTGCGGCAGGTCCTGCCGCGGGTTCCTCTCTCCCTGTCGAGCGAGGTGGCTCCCGAGTTCCGCGAGTACTTCCGGGCCAGCACCACCGTCATCAACGCCGCCATTCAGCCGGTGGTGGCCCGCTACCTGCAGCGCATCGAGAGTCAACTGCGAAAGGAGGGACTGGAGGCCGAACTGCTCCTGATGCAGAGCAGCGGCGGAGTCTTCACCTTTGCCGAGGGACGGCGCCGGCCCGTGTTCATGGTGGAGTCCGGGCCGGCCGCCGGAGTCATCTCGGCAGCCTATCTGGGCAAGGAGTTGAACTATTCCGATCTCATCTCCTTCGACATGGGGGGCACCACCGCCAAGGTGGGACTGATCAGGGACGGGACTCCCAGGATCACCAAGGACTACGAAGTGGGCTCCTCGGCTCAGGCCGGAACCGGGGCCCAGCGAGGGTCGGGCTATCCCATTCGCACCCCGGTGATCGACCTGGTGGAGATTGGAGCCGGCGGCGGGTCCATCGCCTGGGTGGATTCGGGCGGAATCCTTCGGGTGGGGCCCCGAAGCGCCGGAGCCGAGCCCGGCCCCGTCTGCTACGGACAGGGGGGCGGCGAGCCCACCGTAACCGATGCCAACCTGGTTCTGGGCCGCCTGCAGCCGGACCACTTTCTGGGGGGAAGGCTCACCCTGGACGTGGAGGCGGCGCGCCGGGCCATTCGGGAAAGATGCGCCGACGCCCTGGGAATGGGCGTGGTGGAAGCCGCCCACGGGATCGTGGAGATCGCCAATGCGGCCATGGTGAACGCCCTGAGGCTTGTTTCGGTTCAGCGGGGCTACGACCCCAGGCGGTTCGCCCTGGTGGCCTTCGGCGGGGCCGGACCGGTGCATGCCAACCGGCTGGCCGCCGAAATGGAGATGCCCACAACCATCATCCCCCCCAGTCCGGGGACCACCTCGGCGCTGGGGCTGCTGGTCACCGACCTCAAGCACGAGTTTACGACCACTCTGATCCAGCGGCTGGACCGGCTCGACCTCGCGGCCGTGGAAGGGACCTATCGCAGGCTGGAGGCTCAGGGAAGAGAGACGCTCGGCCGGGAAGGTGTGCCGGCCCGGGACATCGCCAGCCAGTGGCAGGCGGACCTGCGCTACGTGGGGCAGAGCTACGAGCTGAGTGTTCCATGGGCGGAGAACCGCGTGGATGCCTCCACGGTCCGGCAGGCGGCCGAGCAGTTTCACCGCGAGCACGACAGGGCCAATGGATTCAGCGCGCCGGAGGAGCCGGTGGAGCTGGTCAACCTCCGGCTGGTGGCCGTCGGCCGCATCCGAAAGCCCGGACTGCGGCGACGTAAGGCCACCGGGCGAGGCCTCTCCTCGGCCCTCAAGGCCGACACCTCGGTCTATTTTGCCGAAAGCGGCGGCTATGTCCCCTGTCCCCTCTATGAC
>JAPPFQ010000581.1 GCA_028875135.1 Acidobacteriota bacterium | reverse complement strand
GCATGTTCACGGTGCCGACGATGGTCGGCGTCAGAAGGCGCCTGAACAGGGCGAGCCGCAGCGAAATCACGATCGGGACGAGCGAGGAAGCGATGACCAGGGTGGCGAGCAGCGCCGGACCGCCGTCGTTGAGGGCGCCGACGCAAACCCCGATAAAGGCTCCGGCGGGGCCCATGAAGAGCAGGTATCCCGCTCCGACCCGGCCCAGCCGCACCGCCTGCAGAGCCGTGCAGATGCCACTGACGGCGACCGCGCCGAACACGGCCCAGGACAGGTACGCATCGGTTCCGCCGCTGGCCCGGATGACGATAGTGGGGATGAAGATGATGCTGGTGATGCCGAGGACTACCAACTGCAGGCCGCAACCCAGAGACAAAGCGGCCGGTGGATTCTCGTCGGGTTGGTAGCGAACGCTTGCGGCGCGTTGCTGGTGACCGTCGCTCATGAGGTCCCCTCGGCCGGCTCACGCACGCCTCGATGGCCCTCACGCCCGGAGAGGCTCCCTATCGCCGGTACAGTGATTCGTATCCGGCCAAAGACCTGCCCGCGCCTCGCACGCGGCCACGGGCGACTTCCCGCCGGTTTCCGCCTCCAGGCGAAGCAGGCGCACGGGCTCCGTGTCAGCTTGAGTTCGGCATCGTCCGTCGGGAACCGTCCCCCGGGGCATCTCCCGAGGCCCCCACGGACCGGACGGCGCTGCAACCCGTTTGGTGTCCTGTCCAAAAAATACAGAACCCTAGCCGGGGCGTCCCGTCAACCAGTTCCACGGGCGGATGTGGGACTCGGCCAAGGTGCCCGCCCGGGCATAGGGACTGTCGCCGACGAATGCCTGGGCCGCCTCGAGCGAGGGAGCTTCCAGCACCAGGACCAGCCCGGTGACGGTCTCGCCGCTCTCGCTGAGCGTCTGCCCACCGTGATGAACGGTCACGTCAGGGTGATGGGAGGAATCGTGAAGGTAGGCGGCGAAAGCATCGGCCGCGCGGAGCCGTTCCTGACCCATGTTTCCCCTGTGTGTCGCGAAGACAACGAAATGCATGGTGCACTCTCCTTTGGCCCGGACCACCCGCAAGACCAAACCACCACGCGCGGGCAGCCGGCATTCCATTTATCGGCGAATTATACACTTGACGCCACCGAATCTCCGCTTCCTATAATTTCGCGGGACAAACCCGGGACAGGCCTGCGGCACAGGCAAAATGCCGTGGATGCAACGTCGACCACAAGCAATCCCCACGCTCATGAAGCTCGTCAGCTACCTCCTGTCGGAAGAGACCCGACTCGGCGCGCTCGACCAATCGGGCGATCTGATCGTTGACCTGAGCCGCGCCCATCGGGAACTGATGGGAGGCAGCCGGGACCCGATCGGGGGAAGGCACAACTCGCGGGCTCTGCCGACGCGGATGATCGAGTTCCTGGAAGGCGGCGCGGAAGCATTGCAGGCGGCCAGGGAAGCGCTCGCACAGGTCGAAGGGCAACTACCGGGAGCGAGGGAGGAGTACCAGCGCCGGCGCATCCTGCTTCCGCTCGCAACCGCGCCTCTTCTGGCGCCGGTTCCCCGTCCTCCCAAGCTGATTGCGGCCTGGGTCAACTACGAAGAACACGGCAGGGAGGCCACCGTGAAGGCGCCCCGGGAGGCGCCCCTGTTCTTCACGAAGTGGTCCACCTCCGTCATCGGCCCCGGCCAGCCCATTGTCCTGCCCCGCATCAGCCGGAAGGTGGACTACGAGGCGGAGCTGGCGCTGGTGATCGGCGCCGGAGGAAAGAACATTCCGGCGGAAAATGCCTGCGATCACATCGCCGGCTATACGATTCTGAACGATGTGAGCGCACGGGATTTTTCTCTCCGCGCACTGTTCGGGTCCCCGGGCCCGTCCGACATCCAGAAATCGTTCGACACCTTCTCACCCATGGGGCCGTGCCTGGTGACGCGCGACGAGATCCCCGATCCCCACGCGCTCGGCATCCGGCTGAGTATCGGCGACGAGGTCTTGCAGGACGACACCACCGGCTCGATGATCCACCGCATTCCGGCAATCATCGCCTATCTATCCTCCATCGCCACCCTGGAACCGGGCGACGTGATCGCCACCGGCACCCCCTCGGGCGTGGGTTTAACCCCCACCCCCCCCCCCGGGCCCCAGCCCGGTGAAAACCTGCGCATAGAGATCGAAGACAATTGAGTGTTGGAGAAACCCGTGGTTGCGGAATCCGG
>JAPPFQ010000666.1 GCA_028875135.1 Acidobacteriota bacterium | reverse complement strand
GGCATGACCATCCTGCGAGAGAATCTTCAGGACAACTTCGCCAACTTCACCCGGTTCCTTCTGCTGGCCAAGGGCCGCCACAAAGTGTCCAACGCCAACAAGACTTCCATTGTTTTTTCCATTCAGAATGTTCCCGGCGCCCTTTTTCGTTCGATGAGCGTCTTTGCGCTGCGGGACATCGACCTCTACAAGATCGAGTCGCGCCCCTTGCACGGCAAGCCCTGGGAATATCTGTTCTACGTCGACTTTTCCGGCAGCCTGGAAGACAGGCACTGCAAGAGGGCCATGGCCCATCTGAGAGAATTGGCCGGGACCTTGAAAATTCTGGGCTCTTATCCCCGGGACGACTCCGATCTTGATCCTCGGGAATCTCCAGAGCATTGACGACTCCCATGGACAAACGGGTCAGCGGCATCATCCTGGCCGCGGGTCGGTCGCAGCGCATGGGGCGGCCCAAGGCCTTGCTGCCGATCTTCGGCACCACCTTCCTGGAGCATATCGTCCACCAGGTTCAGGCCTCCCGGCTGGCCGAGGTGAAGATCGTGCTGGGTCACCGGCCCGAAGTCATTCTCGACCGTCTTCCCGACCTGAAACCGGCAACCGTCATCAACTCCCGCTACCGGGAAGGACAACTCTCCTCCCTGCAAACCGGCATCCGGGCTCTCGACCCCGAAACCTGCGACGGTTTGATGATGTTCCTGGTCGACCACCCCCTGGTCGAGCCGTCCCTGATCGACGGGCTGATCGGATGTTTCAGCCAAGGGGGTCATCCGATTGTGATTCCGAGTTATCGAATGAGGCGAGGGCATCCGGTCCTGTTCGCCAGGGAACTGTTCCCGGAGCTGCTGGCCGCCAGTCCGGACGAAGGGGCCGTCGCCGTGGTCAGGCAACATCGACAGCGGATCTACCACTTGGAATGGAATTCGGATGAGATCCTGATAGACGTGGACACCCCGGAAGCCTACCGGCGCTGGATCCAGCCTCGCTCGGCTTCGTCCTAGCCGACCAGGAAAAAAGGAGGACACCACGAAGTTCCGCGAACACAAATTCACCCTGTCTCGATTGCTGCTGCCCGGCCTCGTCCTGGGGTTCCTGCTACCCGGGCCACTCGAGGCAGTCTCGTTCGAGAAGATTTCCCAGGGATTGAAGTCAATCCGGCAGGAAAGCATCCGGGCCAGGCTGAAGTTTCTGGCTTCCACCCATTTCAAGGGGCGGGCGACAGGCAGCCCCGAAGCCGAGCTCACCGCGGCTTACATCGCCAGCGTCTTCGAGGCCAATGGCCTGCTCCCGGCGCCCCATTCCACCGATTACATACACTCCTTCGGGATTCGCCAGGCTCTTCCTCGAAATTCCGGTCGGTTGGAATTCACAAACACCCGGGGAGCGGTGATTTCCTTCGAGAGTGGTGCGGATTTCCTGCCGGCTTCCTGGGGCCCGGACGCATCGGCCCAGGGCAAGCAAGCCGTTTTCGTGGGGTACGGACTGACGGCGCCCGATCTTGACTATGACGATTTCCAGGGGGTCGATCTCGGGGACAAGGTCGCGATCATGCTCAGCGGAAGTCCCCCTGACATTGCCTTTCGACGGGTTGGATCAGCCGACACCTCCGACCCCGTGCAGAAATCCCTTGGCGCCGCGGCCCGGGGGGCGTGCGGCGTGGTGCTCATCCAGTCATCCGGGAAGGAGCTTCCTTCTCCGGGTTCCGACTTTCGCCACGCCAGGGCTCACCTGTCGGATCGGCTGGACACTCTCTCCATTCCGGTGGTGAGAATGACTTTCGCAGCCGGAGAACGACTCCTGGGGCAGGCGGACGGACCCGAAATCCCCTCCCGGTCCCTCGAAGAGTTGCAGGACCGGATTGACCGGACCGGTCGGGCGCAGAGCTTTTCCCTCCAGGGGCGGCTCGACATGCAGGTCTCCTATCGCAGGAGGCAACTCCAGGGATACAACGTGATCGGGCATCTTCCGGGATCGGACCCCGTTCTCAAGGACGAGTTCATCATCCTGGGAGCCCATCACGATCATATGGGTGTGGATGAGAAGGGCCGGATCTTTTTGGGAGCCGACGACAATGCTTCCGGCACCACGGCGCTGCTTGAACTTTCGGGAGCCTTCCAAAGGAACCCGGACAAACCCCGGAGAAGCATCCTGCTGGCGGCTTGGGGCGCGGAAGAAATCGGACTGCTGGGCTCTCGACACTACGTCAGTCGCCCTCCGGTGC
>JAPPFQ010000038.1 GCA_028875135.1 Acidobacteriota bacterium | reverse complement strand
GGCTGACTCATCCCGTTCCTTGGGGATGAATCAGCACCCATGCCAATGTCAATGACCTGGCGCTCCCGGTGACCGGAGCCTTTTGACCTATTCCAGAAATCCGACGATACGACGGGAGAACTTGTCGGTCGCGTGCTTCATCTCGGCGTATGCTTCCTCGAAGTCCCTTGTCATCAATTGGGGTTTCAGTTCGGGGTCCTCAATTCTCTCGGTAGCGATCTGAACCGCGCGATGAACCCATTCCTTGATGAATGCCGGGGTCGTGCCTCCGCTCATCTCGACAAGCTTTTCGAAATCAGTGGCTTCCCGGTCGTAGCCCTTCGCATACTGTGCGATGTAAAGCCGCCGCAATTCCTTTCGCGGAGGACCAAAGTAGACACATTGGCTGATCCTTCCCGGCCGATCCTTGATGGCAGCCTCCAGACGCTCGATGGAATTGGTGGTGAGGACAACGCCGACGTCCTCGAAGGGGCGCAAACCGTCCATCAGGTCCAGGAGATCGCCCAGAGCAGACGAATGAAGACTGATGTCCCGTGAGGAGAACACCAGGTCCACATCCTCCAGGAAGACGATGGCCGGCTGATAGGCTCTGGCGAATTCAAATACCTTGGCCGCTTGTTCCAGGGTGGTTCCGGCCGCGAAGATGCAGGCCGTTTCGGTCAGACGCCCGCTCAGGTAGCGGCAGGCGAACGTCTTGCCGGTCCCCGGCGGACCATAAAGGAGCAATCCCCGACGGATGGGAACACCATGGTGCTTGAGCAGTTCTCGCCGTTCATGCAGATCAATGACATTGCGCCAAAGAATCTTGTAGATCTCCTTGTCGACGATGAAATCCTCCTGCGGAACGGGTGTGGCAGTTCTGAAACTTACCCGCAACTTTGCGAGCTTTTCCGGATCGCCGAATTCGTCCCTGGTTCCGGCCTCATACACAAATGCGACATTCTTTCCCCGGTAGATGGAGGAGACCAGGCTGTCTTGAACAAATTTTGCGATCCACTCGTCGGCGCGTCGGGGATTTGCCGCGGCGACGGCCAAAACCAGTCGTTCGTGCTCACTAATGTAGCGGAGGCGCACGATCACATGGTTGCCCGAAGACGTGCTCGGAAATATCCAGAACTGATCGACCGGAAGAAAGACCTCTTCCTCGGGTCCGACCGGCCAGGCAGTGCGTGGCGACAAGGTAATCTCTCTGGACACCCAGCTAGGCCGCTTGGCGTGCAGTAGATCGTTGAGATCCTCGTCGTTGCTGGACTTGATTCGTCTCACCCCGGGATTTCCGGCCGCGGCCCTGTCGATGGCACGATAGGTATCGACGAATCTGTAGGCAGGCAAGTCCTTCTGACTGACGACGAACCGGTCGACCACATCGCCACCCGCCTCAACACGCAAGCGGTGGTCGATTTGCGATTCAGGGTTGTAGAACCACCGATCCAGTCGGCGCCACCAACGCTGCCGGGAGGACCTGGCGAGGATACGTATGAGTTCTTCCACAAGGCTCTCCTGCTTGGAAATGGCGAAACCCCAGAACAATAAGCTCAGAATCCACGAGTGCGCCCTCGGTGAGGTCGATTTCGAGAATAACCATCAACGGGAGGTCGAGGTTACGAATGGCTCTATGTGCCGGAACCACGCTGAGGTGGCTGCTCCCGCATTGGGTATTGTAAGGAAGCACAACCGGCTGCCTTTCAGACCATGCCAATGGTAAAAGCATAGCTTTCACCGGTGGCGATTGTAGCATGGCCACAATGACCTGAGATTGGCGCCCGGCAGGGTCCCTTTTCCAGCCGGGCACCCCGACAATTCTCCCCAAGATTCGGGGGGTTTTTGCCAAGTCTTGAAACTTTCTCCCGGCTCGCGGGTTATAGAGAAGATGGTCGGGCGAGACATTGAGGGTGATGACCGGTGCTACCGCATTTGAGGCGTTCGTTCGCAAGTACCAGGACATGGTATTCGGCACCGCGGTCCGGTTGCTGGGAGACGAAAGCGAGGCCGAAGACGTGTCCCAGACGGTGTTTCTGAAGGCGTTTGAGCGGTTCGACCAACTGGGCGGGAGCCCCTCGGCCGGAGGATGGCTCAGAACGGTGACCACCAACCTCTGTCTGAACCATCTGTCCCGCTACCGCTTTCGCTGGCGCCTGTTCAGCCAGAGGCGACCCGGCCAGTCCGATACGGAACCGGCCTATGAAGAACGCCTGGTGGCGCGGGAGGCTCAGGATGCGGACC
>JAPPFQ010000500.1 GCA_028875135.1 Acidobacteriota bacterium | reverse complement strand
ACCGTCGTTCGCGAGGTTTCCCCGGAACTACTGGATCGAGGCCTTGCGAAGATCGCCGCATTCCTGGATCGGTCGGTCAAAAGGGGAAAGGCAACCGTCGAGCAGAAAGAGCAGACTCTGAAGAACCTGTCCGGAACCACGGCCCTGGAGGAGTTGGGCGACTGCGACCTCGTCATCGAAGCCGTCACCGAAGACATCGCGGTCAAGAAAGAAGTCTTCGCCGCGCTCGACGGGATCTGCAAACCGGCAACGATTTTCGCCACCAACACCTCATCCCTGACGGTTACCGAGATGGCGGTGGTCACCCGCCGGCCCGAACAGTTTGTCGGTCTCCACTTCTTTAATCCCGTTCCCATCATGCAACTGGTGGAAGTGGTTCGAACCATTCAGACGAATCAGGCGACCTTCGACTCCGTCTTCAAGTGGGCCCGATCGGTGGGAAAGGTTCCCATTGCCTGCAAGGACAGTTCGGGATTCGTGGTCAACCTGCTCCTGGTGCCCTACCTGCTCAGCGCCATTCGAGCCGTGGAGAGAGGCACCGCCTCCATCGAGGACATCGATCGGGGCATGAGCCTGGGCTGCGGGCACCCCATGGGTCCGCTCACCCTGCTCGATTTCGTCGGGCTCGACACCATCTACTCCATCGCCAACATCATGTTCGACGAATACCGCGAGACGCAGTACGCACCGCCGCCCTTGCTCAAGCAGATGGTTCAGGCGGGCTTCTACGGCCGCAAATCGGGGAGGGGCTTCTACGACTACGGTCCTGCAGAGCCGGTCCCCGCGGAACTGGGCCTTTGATTCCGAATCTCATCCCCGGCCTCGACCGGACGACTTCGGCCTCGGTTGAGCAGGATCGGCAAAACCGAAGCGCAAGAACCGCCGACCTGGCCGTCCGGACCTGACGGAGACCCGCCCCCACATGCTTCTGAGAAGACCAAGCTACCAGGAGACCTGTGACGCATTCCGCTGGGAGATTCCACAGGACTACAACATTGCGGTCGACGTCTGCGACAGGCACGCCAACGGACGGGCCAGGCGGGCCCTGATCTACCACCAGGAAGAGACCGACACCACCACCGAGTATTCATTCCACCAGCTCAGAAACTGGAGCAACCGGTTGGCCGCCGCTCTCAGGTCCCTGGGCATCGAAAGAGGGGACCGCATCGCCATCGTGCTGCCGCAGAGCCCGGAAGCCGCGCTGACCCACCTGGCCTCCTCCAAGCTGGGAGCCGTTGCCGTTCCCCTGTTCTGTCTGTTCGGCCCCGACGCCCTCCACTACCGGCTGAGTGACAGCGGCGCCAAGGCCGTGTTCGTGAATGCCGAGAACCTGGAAAAAATCACGGCCATACGAAGCCGCTTGCCGTCGTTGAAGTTGATTATTGTCGTGACCCAGGGCAGTGCGGGCGAGTTTCACCGCTTCGACGAGCTGCTGACCGGGGCAAGGGGCGCCTTCACGCCGGCGCGGACCAGGGCCGAAGACCCCGCTTTGCTGATCTATACGTCCGGAACCACGGGCCCTCCCAAGGGGGCTCTGCACGCCCACCGCGCGCTGCTGGGCCATCTGCCCGGAGTCGAATTCTCCAACAACTTTGCTCCTCAGCCGGACGACTGCTTCTGGACTCCGGCGGATTGGTCCTGGGTGGCCGGCCTCATGGACGTGTTGCTGCCGGCCTGGCATCACGGACTCCCGGTCGTTGCCGGGACCTTTCGGAAATTCGATCCTGAACGAGCCTTTGCCCTGTTGGGACAGCACCGGATTCGCAATGCCCTCATTCCTCCGACGGCTCTGAAGATGATGCGCGAGGTCCCGGAACCGCGGAACCGATACCGCTTCGGCCTGAGATCGATCTTCAGCGGCGGCGAGCCTCTCGGAGCCGAGGTTCTCGATTGGGCCAAGGGAACTCTGGGCGTGACCATCAACGAGGTTTACGGTCAGACCGAGGCCAACATGGTCGTCGGCAGTTGTCACGAGGTCATGGAAATCAAGCCAGGATCCATGGGCCGGCCGATCCCCGGACATCGGGTCGAGGTGATTGGAGAGGACGGCAATCCGGCCCCGGCCGGCGAAATCGGAGAAATTGCCGTCAGGAGGCCAAACCCCGTCATGTTCCTGGAGTACTGGAAGAGTCCCCGGGCCACCCGGGAAAAATTCACGGGAGATTGGGCTCGCACCGGCGACCTGGCCCGCAAGGACAACGACGGCTATTTCTGGTTTGTGGGACGC
>JAPPFQ010000190.1 GCA_028875135.1 Acidobacteriota bacterium | reverse complement strand
GGTCCAGAAATAGGTCAGGTTCTTGAAGAAACCCGTCAGGCCCCAGAACTGGTCCTGGGTCCAGGAGTCGAAGGGGTGGTCGTGGCACTGGGCGCAGTCCAGCCGCCGTCCCAGGAACACCCGGGCCTGCTCGGTCATGACGTCCTGGGGGAGGCGAATCTCGTCGGCTCCCCAGAGATGGCGGGTGGGGCCGTCGTACCCCTGGCCGGCCATGCGCTCCCGGGCCACCTGGTCGAAGGGTTTGTTGCGGGCAATCGAGTCCCGAATCCACTCCCAGTAGAGCTTGACCTTATCCCGGCCGCCTTGTTCGTGAGAGACCCGGAACAGATCGGCCAGGCGGAAGGTCCAGTAGTCGATGAATTCGGGAGAGTTGAGGTGGGTGGTGATCAAGTGGTCCCGCTTGGCCGGATCGCGGTTGTCCAGAAACTCCCGCACCCGGCGTGGAGGGGGAAGGGTTCCCGTCAGGTCCAGGCAGACCCGCCTCAGGAACTCCTGGTCGCTGGAGCGTTCCGAGGGCAGGATGCTGAGGCGGCGCAGCTTTTGCCGGACCTCCTGGTCGACGAAATTCCGCGGGGTCTCCTGAGGAAACTCCTCGAGGATCCTGCTCACCACCGCCAGGGAGACTCGGGCCGCCAGGCGCGGCGCCTGCACCAGGACGGTGGCCTCGCCCGGTTCCCGGGCCCGGATCAAGCCGTTTTCGTCCACCTCGACCACCTCGTCGGCGGTGGGTTGGTAGCGCACCCGGCGGGTGAAATCCTCTCGGCTGCCGTCGGACAGCCAGGCGGTGACCACCAGTTGTTGACTCAGCTCCGGCTCCAGCACGATCTGGCGAGGAATCACTTCCAGGCGGACGATCTCGGTGGCTCCGTTTCCGTAGGGCGCTCCCCGGCCGATCCATTGAAGCAGGGCACGATAGTCGGGGCCGGCCGGGTCCAGCCGCCGGCCGCCTCCGTGGGGCACCTGCAGGGTCGGCTTCATCAGGAGCAGGCTCTCCTCGGGTTTCTCCGGACGAATCCGGGGAGCTTCGGGACCGGCCGACTCCAGACTGTAAATCTGGAAGGTCCCGCCCCGGGCGATCCAGCGGTGGTCCTCCCGGGGATTGCCGGCCTGGCTGGAGAGCTTGAACCCGCCTCGGCCCTTGACGCTGCCGTGGCAATGGCTGTCGTTGCAGCCCTTCCGAGTAAAGATTCCCTCCAGGTCCAGGGCGAAGCTGGGAGCGCGGGTCCTGGCCGAGGCCTGGACGTTGATGGTGCTCTCGGCTGAGAGGCCGCCGAATTCAGCGGTCAAGCGAGCCTCTCCGCCGCCCAGGGCAACTACCTGCCCCCGGCCATCCACCCGGGCCGGCCGGGGATCCGACAGGGAGAAACGGGCCTGCCTGGAGAGGTCCCGCTCCACCCCGTCGCTGTAAGTGCCGGTGAGCAGGAACTGCTGGGAGGCGCCCTTGCCTGGCAGGGTTACGGCCCGGGGTTGAAGGCTGAGGGAAAGAAGTTTGGGGGCGGCTGTGGCCTCGAGGCGACCTGGTGCCTGTGCGGATTCGTCCGCTTCCTTTTCCGCATGACTTGGCTGTGCGGCTGCCAGCAACATTCCGAGCAAGGTTAACCGGAGCGCCGACCCGGCTCGGCGAAGGTCTCGTTTGTCGGGGCGAGGAGCAGTCATCGGATTGAGTCGGCCAACGGGCGGCCCATTGTCCTGCTGGCCGGCCCGGGTTCCCGTGCCTCCGGATGCGGGTCCGTTCAGGGCGAATTGGCGGCCGCCTGAGGGCGATTCCCTTTCAGCACCATCAGGTGCACCTTCCCCACGGGCAGAAGCGCCCCCATCTTCCCCGAAACCACGGGGCGGGCCCGGATGCGAAGGATGTGGGGCATGCGCGTTGCCGGAGCGTCTTCAGCGGCCGCGATCATGATCGAGGTGGCGCCCTGTTGCGGCATATACCGTGCCTTGGGACCCTGATCCAGGTGAGGCGGGGTCTCCGGCTGATAGTCGGTGCTGGGAAGGGCCTGCACGCCCGGGGGCAGTCCTTCGACCTGAAGCAGGATCTGCCCGGCAAACCCTTCCTCCTGCCCGGTGGTGACGGTCAGCTTGCCGGCTTCTCCCGGAACCAGGTTGAGCCGGTCCTCCCGGACCTTCAGCTCCCCGGCGTGGGGAATCTGGGGACGCACCAACAGGCGGTAGCGGAAGTCGGAAGCCCCGTTCCGCTGGGTAGTGTCTCGGACCCGCAGGGTGTAGGTC
>JAPPFQ010000289.1 GCA_028875135.1 Acidobacteriota bacterium | reverse complement strand
GCGCAGCATTTCCCGGCCCGTGCTGCGCAAGGACTTCATTCTGGATCCCTACCAGATCTATGAGTCCTCGGCCTGTTGCGCCGACGCCGTGCTGCTGATCGCAGCCATACTGACGCCGCGACGGCTGTTGAAGTTGAAGCAGTTGGCGGATCGCCTGGGGCTGGAAGTCCTGGTGGAGGTCCATGATCGGCAGGAGCTCAAGGTTGCCCTGGACGTGGGAGCCAGGTTGATCGGCGTCAACAATCGTAACCTGAAGACCTTCGAGGTCAATTTGGGCACCTCCCTCGAACTGGCCCCGCATATTCCGGAGTCGGTCCTTTCCGTAAGCGAGAGCGGGATCAGGGCCCCGGGGGACATTCGACAGTTGCGGGAGGCCGGCTACGACGCCTTTCTGATCGGCGAATCTTTGATGAAGTCGGCCAATCCGGGCAAGGCCTTGCGGGAGTTGATGATCCACAGCGTCAACTGAACAGTGGCTAGCGGTCAGTGGTCAGTGGCTAGTTTTTCAATCGACACGTTCAGCAACTGAAGCAGCAGTTGTTGCGGACACGCCATGCAAGTAAAGACGAAAATCTGCGGGATCACCAATCTGGAGGATGCCCGGGCGGCCCTCGAGCTCGGAGCGGACGCTCTGGGTTTCAACTTCTATCGCAAGAGCCCGCGTTACATCGAACCCGAACGGGCCAGGTTGCTGATCGAGGGGCTGCCGCCGCTGGTTTCGACGGTGGGTGTCTTTGTGGACGAGCGCCGTCCCGAGCAGGTGGTGGAGATTGCCCGCGCCACCGGCCTGGGAACGGTGCAGTTGCATGGCTCGGAAAGTCCGGACTACGCCCGCCGGATCAGGCCGATGCCGGTGTTCAAGGCCTTCGGCGTGGGCCAGAGGCTTGAGTGGGATCGCATCTCCGCCTTTCCCGTGCAGGCCTTTTTGCTGGATACCGCCGGTGGCCCTCTGCCCGGCGGCACCGGGAAGGCGTTTGACTGGGACTTGGCCCTGGCGGCCAAGCGGTTCGGGCGCGTCATTCTGGCGGGAGGGCTGAATCCTGATAACGTGTATGAAGCCATTTGCCGGGTGCGGCCCTACGGCATCGACGTCTGCTCGGGCATCGAGCGGGAGCCCGGTCGCAAGGATCACCGGAAGATGGCGGCGCTCTTCGATGAGATCCGTCGAGCCCGGCGGAGTTTGGACGGGTGAAATGACCGGAACCACCAAAAGGGTAAACATGGGGCAAATTCCGGACAGCCGGGGGCACTTTGGTCCTTACGGGGGCAAGTTCGTGCCCGAGACCCTGATGCATCCCCTGGAGGAGTTGGAGGCGGCCTACCTGGAAGCCCGGCGGGACCCCGGCTTTCAATCGGACCTTGACGGGCTGTTGCGTGACTACAGCGGACGCCCGACTCCCCTGACGCTGGCCGGTCGTCTCTCCGAGCAGCTCGGCGGGGCCAGGGTGTACCTCAAGCGGGAGGACCTGAACCATACCGGGGCCCACAAGATCAACAATTGTCTGGGTCAGGGCTTGCTGGCGAAACGGATGGGCAAGAAGCGGGTCATCGCCGAGACCGGGGCCGGACAGCACGGCGTCGCCACCGCCACCGTGTGCGCTCTGCTCGACCTGGAGTGCGAGGTCTACATGGGTGAGGAAGACATGCGGCGGCAGGCCTTGAACGTCTTTCGCATGCGCCTGCTGGGGGCCAAGGTCCATGGGGTCTCCAGCGGCAGTCAGACGTTGAAGGACGCCATCAACGAGGCCATTCGGGACTGGGTCACCAACGTGCGCAGCACCTACTACCTGATCGGTTCCGTTCTCAGCGCCCATCCTTACCCCATGATGGTGAGAGATTTCCAATCGGTGATCGGAAGGGAGGCCCGCGAGCAGATCCTGGAGCGGGAAGGCCGATTGCCTCACACCCTGGTGGCCTGTGTCGGAGGGGGCAGCAATGCCATCGGGCTCTTCCATGCCTTTCTGGAAGATGAAACGGTGGCCATGGTGGGAGTCGAGGCCGGCGGTCGCGGTTCGAACCTGGGTGAGCATGCGGCGCGCTTCAGCGGCGGGAAGCCGGGGATTCTCCAGGGAACCTACTCCTACGTGCTGCAGGACGAGGACGGACAGATCGCCAAGACCCACTCCATCTCGGCAGGCCTGGACTACGCTTCGGTGGGGCCGGAGCACGCTTTCCTGAGGGATCAGGGACGCATCCGCTACACCTCCGCCACCGATGAGGAGACCCTGGCGGCC
>JAPPFQ010000454.1 GCA_028875135.1 Acidobacteriota bacterium | reverse complement strand
GAGGAAGTCCTTCATTTCGGCAAAGATACACTCTATCCTACAACGCCTCCGAAGAGCCGTCCAGGAAGGTCCGTCGTGCGGGAGAATCGCATGGGCTCACTGAAGCACGGCCTCTTTCAGCAATTCATCTAGCATCCACATATCGCTGGTGATTCCCACCACGATAGCCGGTGTGACCCTCAGTGTGCCGTGAAACTGTCAGAAGTTGTAACAGGCGAAGTGTAGCGCCAAGGCAGCAAAGCACCAATTAACTCCGCGTACCTTGGGATCGTCGGAGGGGCGCAAACGCCTCAGTTTCTTTCCAGCGAAGGTCCCACCTTGACAAGTTTCTAACGGAGGAAAGTAAGGGTTTTTGTACATCCTGAGGGATCGGTGTAGGGAAGAACTTGTAGGGGCAGACGGTTTCTTGACGTAGACCAGCCGAGTGCGCTACAACATTCCCCGCAATCCTGGTGCGGAGACACCGTTGCGTCGGGTCTCCTGCCGAATACAACAGCCATTTACCAGGCTTGGGGTAGCTCCCCACGCCTTTGGCGAACAAGCAGGGTCTCACCACGTCTCCGTGCGAGGATTGCAAGGCCCGGCACCTGCGTGCCACGGCCGTGTTGATCGCACGGAACACGACTAATGAAAGCAATCGTTCTGTTGGTGGCCGCGGTGCTGCCTGCATCCGCCCAGCCCATCATCACAGAAAGCACTCCCGACATACGCACCGGCATCTACAACGGCAAACGCGTGACCTTCGAGGTCGTTGACGGTCTGGCCGTTGTGGAAGGTGACATCATTCTCGGAACCGCTGAGGATCTGAAACTTCCTGAGAGCGGACAGCAGGTCATCGAGAAGCCGAAGGACTATCAACCGAAAGCGCTCGTGATTGCAGATGATTTCTCGGAGCGGCTGTGGCCCGAAGGCGCCATCCCTTATGCGATCGACGACAGCCTGCCCAACCCGCAGCGCGTCCTCGATGCCATCGAGCACTGGAACGATAACACCGTGATTCGACTGGTGGAAAGGACTCGCGAGAAAGACTGGGTGAACTTCGTCAAGCATGAAGACAGATGTGCTTCCTGGATAGGCAAGAAAGGCGGCGAGCAGGAGATTACTGTTCCCGAAAGGTGCGGCACCGGCGGGATCATCCACGAGATCGGTCACGCGGCCGGTCTCTATCACGAGCAGTCACGAGAAGACCGCGACAGCCATGTGGAGGTGCTGTTCGACAACATCGACAAGCGTTATATATTCGCCTCCAACCAACGTATCAGGACAGCAGATGATATTGGCCCGTACGACTACGGGTCGATCATGCACTACTCCGCGTTTGGCTTTTCGAGAAACTATCAACCTACTATCGAAACCATCCCGCCCGGCATCCCGATCGGACAGCGGGAAGGTCTCTCTCCAGGGGACATTGACGGAATAGCCGAGATGTACGGCGAGCCGCCTCTGACGACCACGATCTCCACGAACCCCGAAGGCTTGAGGGTCAAGGTGGATGGACGGACCATCAGGACGCCCAAGAGCTTCGACTGGCCGGAAGGGACACGCCATACCATTTCCGTTCCTGAATCTCAGGGTGACAACGAGGAACGCTTCCTGTTTGTCAAATGGAGCGATGGAGGAGAGCGGGAACACGACATAGAGGCCTCTTCCGAGACGAGAGTGTTTACGGCTCACATGATTCAACAGTTCAAGCTGCAATCAGGTGCTCAACCTTCCGAAGGAGGAGAGGTGATCTTAGTCCCCGCATCGCCTGACGGTTTCTACACGAACCGTTCCTATGTTGTGGTCAATGCGGTCCCCGGAAATGGCTACTCGTTTGCCTGGTGGCAAGGTCGAGTCTGGGCCGGGTTACACGGGTACTCGGGGAATCCATTAGAAGTTCCCGTTAGGGTGGACGGTTTGAACTATACGGCCCTTTTCACAAGGCGGCCGCTCACCACCATCTCCACGAACGCGCCCGGTCGTAGAGCAGTAATCGACGGCAAGGAATGGTGGCTTCCGATGAACTTCCTCTGGGATGCCAGCAGCATTCACTCCATCGGAGTCACCGATGTCGTTCAATCGGGGCCTTCCAGAGCCAGCCGATGGGTCTTCAGGGATTGGAGCGACGGCGGCGGTATGACGCATACCATCAGGGTTCCCGATCAACCCTCTACCTTTACCGCATACTTCGGCGAACAGCATCTGCTGACGAAGGAGATATTGCTCTCGGAGGAAAGAGGGTCTATCTACGCG
>JAPPFQ010000094.1 GCA_028875135.1 Acidobacteriota bacterium | reverse complement strand
GCGGGGGGGGGCGGCCCCCCCGCCCCCCAACACCCCCCCCCACACCCCCCCCCCCCGCGCGGGCGCCCCCCCCCCGCTCCCGGGTGGGCGCCTCTTCCCATCGGTCTTGCTGATTGAGGCGGCGCGCGCCGGCTTGCGGCACCGCAGCCCTGCCCGTGCAGCAGAGCCGTCACGCTTGGTGGCCCTTGGTCGTCTTTCGCGGCCCTTGGTGGATGTCTTTTGGGGGATGTTTCAGGCGAGGCTTCAGCACCACCGGTCAGGCGGCGGCGACGCGGTTGACCGGCCGGTAGAGGGTGTCTCGTTCAACCGGTTCGCGGCCGGCTTCCCGGATGAGATGCTCGATTTCCGTGCGGGTCAGGCCGAGGGGAGTCTGGGCTCCGGCCATGTGAACGATCTTTTCCTCCACCACCGTTCCATCCAGGTCGTCGGCCCCATAGTGGAGTCCGATCTGGGCTGTCTTGGCGCCGATCATGATCCAATAGGCCTTGATGTGGGGGAAATTGTCCAGCATGAGCCGGCTGACCGCGATGGTTCGAAGGTCCAGCATGGCGGTAGGCGAGGGCAGGTGATCCAGTTGCGTGTTTGCCGGGTGGAAGGCCAGCGGAATGAAACATTGAAAACCCTGTGTCTCGTCCTGCAACTCCCTCAACCGGATCAGGTGGTCGACTCGATCCTCCACGCTCTCCACGTGTCCGTAGAGCATGGTGGCGTTGGACTTCAATCCGCAGAGGTGCACCCTTTTGGCGATCTCCAGCCAGCGGTCGCCCGACACCTTGTGGTCGCAGATGATGTCGCGGGGGCGCTCGGCGAAGATCTCGGCTCCTCCCCCGGGGCAACTGTCCATTCCCGCCTCCCGAAGAGCCTGAATGGTCTCATCGATGGACAACTTGGCCCGGCGGGAGAAGAAATCGAGCTCGACCATGGTGAAGGCCTTGAGATGAACCTTGGGGAAACGCTCCTTCAAGCCACTGAGCAGGTCGGTGTAGTAGGAGAAGGGGAGGTAGGGATGCAGGCCGCCCACGATGTGAAACTCGGTCACGGATTCGCTATACCCCAGGGAGGCGTGATGATAGGCCTCCTCCAGGGACATGGTGTATCCGCCCTTGCCGGGTTTGCGGGCGAAACCGCAGAACTTGCAGTCAACCACGCAGACGTTGGTGGGGTTCAAGTGGCGGTTGACGTTGAAATACCCGACGTTCCCGTTCCACTTTTCCCGGACCCGGTTGGCCACGGCCCCCACGGTATGCAGGTCCGAGGTCCGATAGAGAGTGACTCCCTCCTCGAAAGACAATCTCTCCCCTGAAAAAACCTTGTCGCTGATCCGTGTAAGCTCGGGACCCGATTGACGAGTATTCAACTGAGGGCCCTCCTTCCCGAACCGGCATCCTTCCGTCCCGGCCAGTCGAAACGCATCATATCCGAGCCTCCCGAGCACTGTCAAACGGCCCGAGGAGGCTCGATTGGCCTGCACACGGCTGAAACAAACGCCTGCGCCTGGTGGCTGGAAACCGGTTCAAAGTCACGCAGGGGTCAATGGTTTATTAACATGGATGCACAGGATGCACAGGATTTTTTCTGGAAACGGCGGGCTTGCAGTCCCAAAAATCCGCATGCGATCATCGCCGGAGTCAGCCTCCCGTGCAACACCGTCCCGCCCTGATTATCCTGTGCATCCTGTGCATCCATGTTCTTTTAGTCTTTCTTCGTGGTCCTTCATGGATATCTTTTTGCCCTTACCTGAATCGAGATCCGAAGATTCCTGCCATGGGTCGGAGATGCGGGTTAGTGGTGGAAAACCGGCGGTCGCCAGCCTATAATTACGGCTGATTCCAACTCCAGGAAAGCATCATGCGAAGCCGCCTTCCGATTCAATCGATCCAATGCCTCGCAGTCCTGGCTCTACTGGGAATTCCCTGCCTGGTCTCCGCCGCCGATTCCACCGCCCAGGCGGCTCATGCCATATTGCAGAAGCACTGCCTCTCCTGTCACGGAGCCGGCCAGATGTCCGGCCTGGACCTGAGGCAAAGGGAGACCCTGCTGAAGGGAGGCGGCCGCGGGCCGGCCGTCGTTGTCGGCGATGCCGCCCGGAGCCTGCTCTACCGTTCCGCCGCCCATCTCGGCGAACCCAGGATGCCGCCCGACAGCCGGCGGCCGCTGCCCCAGGGAGACTTGGCCATCCTGAAGGAATGGATCGAAGCGGGGGCGCCTTACCCCGAAGCGGGTGCTGCGACCGGA
>JAPPFQ010000390.1 GCA_028875135.1 Acidobacteriota bacterium | reverse complement strand
AGCCATCCGACTGCTTCCCGGTTGTCCTCCGGCACTCCCGCGCCTGTTAAGTACAGTTTGCCAAGGATGTATTGAGCTATAGGGTTCCCCTGGTTGGCAGATCCACTGCACCATTTGGCGGCTTCTCGGGCATCCTGGGGCACCCATTCGTTCGAGAAATACATTGTGCAGAGGATGGCTTGAGCCAAGGTGTCGCCCTGCTCGGCGGCTTGGCTGCACCACTTCAACGCCTCTTTGGTGTCTTGGAGAACTTTATGGCCTTTATAGTACATGCCACAAAGATTGTTAAGAGCCTTGGCATGTCCTTGCTCAGCTGCCCGCCGAAGCCACTTCACTGCCGCCCGGTGGTCCTCCTGCACCCCCTCGCCACTCTCGTACATGAAGCCCAGCTTGAACTGAGCCGAGGCGTTTCCCTGCTCGGCAGCCTGGTGAAGCTGCTCGATGTTGTGTTCCTCGGCGATTCCCGGTCGAACTGTCACGACGGCCAAGGCAATGAGGAAAAAAATCAAATTCCCTCTGCAAGCGTTTCGGTTGGTCACGCTTTCCATCAGACACCCCTTAATCCTTGAGCCTTGTCGGGCAGGCTGCGATGTCCCGGCCTCCGGCGTACCTCATACCCCCTAAGAGCCTAGGGCGATTCTGGATCTATGAGCGGGACGCAGCCCTCGCTCGTTGTGGATAATCCGAGATTTTCATCCGGATCCGCGCGAAAGGAACGCGCACGGTTGCGCTGTGCTGCATCTTCTCAGGGTCCGACGACCCGCAGTCCCTGGGATTTCCAAAGCCTCCAGGATCTTATCAGAAGTATGAGCAATGGTTTCAGATTAAGGGTTTGAGGCAGGAAAGGAGATCGACGATTTCCATCTCCGGGGGTCAAGCAAATGCCGTCAGATACGTGCCAATCTTTTCAGATCTTTCAGACGGGGAGAGTGACATCGAAGGGTGACACGACATTGACACCCACAACAACTTTCTCTCAAAGAGGGGTTGCCCCCTTTGAGAGGACTCCGTTTTCAAGTACCTCTGGGGGCACTCATATGGCGTCGTAGAGGTGGCCACCTACAAAGAGGAGGGGGCACTTAGTTGGGCCACTTTTCGGGCATCCACAACGCTACTCTCAGAGAGGGCGCCGCCCTCGCCGTTGTGGTTGGAGACTCTCCCGAAACCCCGCATCAGACGCGGGATAACAGGGATCTCCCGCCCCGAATGCGAAAAGGCGAAGCGAGGCTGCGCCCTGCGTGTCCCTATCGGGGAAGGCTGACGAGCGGATTGTCAATGGACACCTAAGGGGATGGAACGGTGGCAAGTTTCCGACGGCTGGCCGGGCGTCTCAGGCGCCTACAACCGCGAGATGTAGGGCTCCGGTTGCCGGCAGGAGTGGAGTTCAACGGTGGCAGACGAGCGCTTCGACATTGTGTCGGAATCTTGCGTCTGTAAATCCTACTCAAAGACTATTGTGCCGTCATCACGACGGCTTATCGTCGCCGCCCATATCAGGGTGCCATCGTTGGACTTATTGTCGACGGTGACGGCCCACAGGAATAGGGAAGGATTGCCCATCGGAGAAACCCTCCACTCGATATAGCCGTTGTCAACCGGGGCGGTTATTGTTTTCTGGTCCCAGACATTCGCATGAAAGTCAATGCGCTGAACCTCGGTACCGGTGGCGTCGTAGACTCGAGCTGTAATGTTCTCGGATTGATTGATATCGAAGACGCCGATATTGACTCTCTGATCTTCGTTGACCGTGATCCCTGAGTGAAACGCCTCTTCAACAAAGTCGGAAGTCGGAAGGATCCCGTTGACGACCGTGGTAGTGAATCGGCCGTGTGGTGAGTCCGTGTAGACTTCTGCGGTTAAAGAAAACTGGCGATTATCGGTGTACCTTACCAGAGGGCTGCCTTCAACCCATACGATGACGGCACCGTTGCCCCTGTAGCTGAAGACCTGCTCCAGAAAGTTGTCCCAGGAGCGATACTCCCGAGGCTCCAACTGAATTACCTGGCGGCTGACCTCTCCCTCCCGACCGAACAGGACCAGCTCGATACCATAGTGGATTTCGGTCAGGTTTTGAATGACGACGCGGGTCTTGTAGAAGGCCCCGTGGCGACCAGGAGTGTTGGCCGCCGTGGGAATGACAGCCACTGTGCTTCCACCAGGAAAGCCAAACTTATGAGTGCCCTTTCCTGTGGGTGTCTGGTCCGCCGGGACCGGAAGGCAGAGGCAAGTCATCAGAG
>JAPPFQ010000540.1 GCA_028875135.1 Acidobacteriota bacterium | reverse complement strand
GTCCGTGTCGGGGACGAGGCCCGGATTCTCGGCTCCGCCATCGATCGGGACTGCCAGGTCGGTGAACGGGTGGTCGTCGACGGTTCAGTGCTGTGGAAGGGAGTGCAGGTGGGAGAAGGGGCCCAACTGCGGGGCTGCATCCTGGGCAACGGTTGCCGCGTCGGCCCCGGCGCCGTGGTCGGGGAAGGGGTGGTCCTGGGAGACGATGCCCGCCTGCCGGCCAACAGCCGGCTCCTGTCCCCTTGAGGGAGATCTCCGGACCGGCATTCGGCTACCGGTTTCCCTCGGCCGCCTCGGGTTGAGTTGGAGTGATCTGGATGGGCGCTTCGATGGGAATCTGTTCGACCACCCGAATCCCGTAACCCTCCAGTCCGACGATGCGGCGAGGGTGGTTGGTCAGCAGGCGAATTTGCTTGAGGTCCAGCCGGGAGAGAATCTGGGCGCCCGTGCCGTAGTCCCGCTGGGCCCGACGCCAGCTATAGACATCCGCCTCGGTGGAGGTCATGCCGTGGTAGGCGATGCCATGGCGGCCGTCCCCCTTCTTGAGCTGAAATCCCCTCCCGGTCTGGTGCAGGTAGAGCAGCACGCCGCTGCCGGCCTGGGCAATGACCTGCATGCAGCGTTCGATCTGAGCGCGGCAGTCGCATCGGACCGAATGAAAGACGTCCCCCGTCAGGCAGTGGGAGTGAACCCTCACCAGCACCGGTTCCTCCGAACGAATGGTGCCGAACACCAGGGCCACGTGGGTCTCCTGCTCGATCTCGCTTTCGAAGGCCAGCATGCGGAAGGTGCCGAACTCGGTGGGCAGGTCGGCTTCGGCCACCAGCTTCACGAATGATTCGGTCCGCAGCCGGTACTTGATCAGATCGGCCACCGTAATCATCTTCAGCCCGTGTTCCGTAGCAAACCGGTGCAGCTCTCCCACCCGGGACATGCTGCCGTCGTCGTTCATGATCTCGCAGATGACTCCTGCCGGTCTCAAGCCGGCGATGCGAGCCAGGTCGACGGCCGCCTCGGTCTGGCCTGCCCGTATCAGCACGCCTCCTCGGCGGGCCCGCAGGGGGAACACGTGACCGGGCTTGACCAGGTCGCCGGGCCGGGTTTCGGGGTGGATGGCCGTCAGGATGGTCTGGGAGCGGTCAGCCGCCGAGATTCCCGTGGACACTTTCCCTCTGGCCTCGATCGAAACGCAAAAGGCGGTGCCGTAGCGAGAGCTGTTCTCGTTCACCATCAGCGGAATCTGCAGTTCGTCCAGGCGTTCTCCCGTCAGGGAAAGGCAGATCAAGCCCCGCCCGAACCTGGCCATGAAGTTGACGGCTTCCGGTGTCACCTTCTCGGCGGCGATGGTCAGGTCGCCTTCGTTTTCCCGATCCTCGTCGTCGACCACGATGAGCATCTTCCCCGACCTGATGTCCTCGATGGCCTCTTCAATGGTTGAAAAAAAGCTTTCCAATGGCTTCCTCGGCAGGTACCGGATGGAATGGTTTTCTCGGGAACCGTCTATCAATACCCCTGGTCCCGGAGGTGCTGAGCGGTCAGGCCGTCGCGGCTGTCGTCGTGTCGCCGCTGACTCAGCGAGGCCTCCACGTACTTGGCCAGAATGTCGCACTCCAGGTTCACCGCGTCTCCGGGTCTTCGGCGGGAGAGGTTGGTGTGTTTCAGCGTGTGGGGGATGATGGCCACTTCGAAGAAGTCTTTCCCCAGTCCGGAGACCGTCAGGCTGATGCCGTCGACGGCGATGGACCCTTTCTCCACCACGTAGGCTCTCATCCCCGCGGGCAGCGAGAAGCGGAACAGGGCGAAGGCTTGCTGCTTTTCGATCCCGACCACTTGAGCGACGGAGTCTACGTGACCCTGGACGAAGTGCCCCCCCAATCGCGCCGTGGGCAACAAGGGCAACTCCAGGTTGATGGAGTCCCCTGAGCTCAGACTTCCCAGGTTGGTCCGCTCCAGCGTTTCCCGGGACAGGTCCGCTTGAAATGCCTTGCCGTTCCGGCCGGTCACGGTCAGACAGGCGCCGTTGACGGCCACGCTGTCGCCGGGCCGGAGTTCCACGCTCAGTCCGGGGGCCAGCGCTTCCAGTCGGGCCGTGTCTCCGAGCCGCCTCAGCGACTTCACCCGACCGACGTGCTGGATGATTCCGGTAAACATCCCACCCCCGGCTTATAGGGGTTAGCCCGAGGCGGCGCCCGAGCGCTGCGGGTAAGCCTCGATCATGAGGTCGGGACCGATCCGTTC
>JAPPFQ010000377.1 GCA_028875135.1 Acidobacteriota bacterium | reverse complement strand
CTCGATAAATAATTTATTGCCGTGGGCCATTGTCGACAGTAAGGGACGATCGTTCATGCCGGCCGGATCAGGAAGGCCGATGGGAACGGTACCGGTCGGTGCACCCCTGAGGTCTGCGTGAACCGACATCTAAGAATGCAGGAACGTGCCCCCAAAGTCGAGCCTTAACCTGTATTGGTGACCGATGGCAGGTGAGGTCTATTCTCAAAAAGAGTTATCCACGAAGGGACACGAAGGGCGACGAAGGGCCACAGAGGGGTTGGAGAGGGCTCAAAGGGGATTCGCCAAGGATCGTCAGGAGGAAACGCTTTCGGCCAAGGAAGCCAGAGTTTCTGTCCTTCTTCTCAGTTCGCAGCGCTGTTGAGAAGTTCGGCGGCATGCTTCAGGACATTCTCGGTGACCCGTTCCCCACTGATCATGCGGGCTATTTCGCGAATGCGGCGCTCCCGGTCCAGCCGGGCGACCCGGGTCACCGTCCGGTTTTTCTCCACCCTTTTCTCGATATGAAAATGGCTGTCGGCATAGGAGGCAATCTGCGGGAGGTGGGTTACGCACAATACCTGGTTGGCCCTGGAAAGAACCTTGAGTTTCCGCCCCACCACGTCCGCTGCCCGACCACCGATGCCACTATCGACCTCGTCAAAGATCAGCGTTTTCCCCCCGTCATCGATGGGACGAATGGTTTTCAAGGCCAGCATGATCCTGGAGACCTCTCCGCCTGAGGCGATCTTGGCCAGAGCCTTCAGATCTTCACCAGGATTGGGGCTGATCAGGAAGTCGATCACGTCGGTTCCGGTGGCGGTGCCCGGCACCCCGGGTCCGGACGAAGCCTGTCCACCGCGGCCGGAAGCGGAGGAGAAAGCCACCCGGAACCGGGTCTTCTCCATGGCCAGCTGCCCCAACTCCCTGCCCATGGAGCACTCGAGTTTCTCGGCGGCCTTTCTTCGCCGGAGGTTGAGTGACCCTGCCCGGCTCAGATAGTCGCTCTCCAGAGCCTGCAACTCCTTCTCCATCGACTCGACCTTGCGGTCAGCTTCCTGCAACTCCTCCAGCTCTCCTGCGATCCGCCGGCCAAAGGCCATGACCGCCTCAACCGATTCCCCGTACTTTCGCTTGAGACGGTCGATCTCGACCAGGCGTTCCTCGATTCGATCCAGCCGCGACGGGTTCACTTCGATCCTGGAGGCATATTCCCGCAATGCCAGCGAGACATCCTCGATGCTGATGCAGGCCGATTGAAACTGCTCCTGAAGGTCCCGGCAACGGGCGTCCAGAGATCCCAACTCCTCCAGCAGCCGCCCCGTCTGCCTGAGCCGGGCTCCAATCGAATCCTCCGATTCGTAGAGGTGGGAATGGGCCTGATGAGCGGCCTGGAAAAGACGGTCCGCGTTGGAAAGCAGGCGGCGCTCTTCCAGGAGTTGAGATTCCTCATCGGGGGAGGACAAGCCCGCCTTGCGGATTTCATCGACCTGAAACGAAAGCAGGTCGATAGCCCGCAGCCTCTCCTGCTCGCTCAATTTCAATCGCCGAACCTGCTCCCAGCCTCGCTCCAGCCTGGCGTAGAGGCCTTCGACCTCGGCCCGGGGGGCCCGATGGCCGCCGTAGAGATCGAGCCACCGTAACTGGGAATCGCGACTGAAGAGCGACTGTTGGTCGCTCTGCCCGTGAATGTCGACGCAATGGGTCCCCAGCTTCCTCAGGAAGGCTACCGGGACCATCTGGTTGTTGACGAAAGCCCGTCCCCTGCCATCCGCAACGACTTCTCTCCGGACGATCACTCCCTCCGGATCGAACTCCAGCCCGCTCGCTTCCAGAGGGCCGCGCAATCGCTCCACTCCCTCGAAGCAGCCCGAAACCGTGGCTTTGCCGGACCCGGTACGAACCATTTCGGACCGTGCCTTGGCGCCTGCCAGCAGCCCCACGGCATCGACGATGATCGACTTTCCCGAACCTGTTTCCCCCGTCAACAGGTTCAATCCCTCCCGGAACTCCAGGGAAAGGTGGTCGATCAGGGCGAAATCGCGTATTTCCAGGAACTTCAGCATAGAGTGGACGGAAGTCGGTCTGAAATCGTGGAATCTGCCTTCAGGAAGAGGGCTGAGTGTACCATAGAAGAGGAAGGGGGAAGTTTGAAGGGGGAAGTTTGAAGGAGGAAGGTTGAAGGGGGAAGCTTGAAGGGCGAAGGTTGAAGGGGGAACCTTGAAGGGGTGCCCATTGGGAGCGCGAGCGGGACCCCCGCCCAAGCGCCTCG
>JAPPFQ010000097.1 GCA_028875135.1 Acidobacteriota bacterium | reverse complement strand
GGTGTCGCCGGAGAAAATGACCTGGTTGCCTCTCCTGATCTCGCAACGGATCGACAGGGCGTAGGGATCGGGAACTTCATCGGCGGTCAGCAGGACAGGGCCCAGCGAGCAGCACCCGGTGTAGATCTTGGACTGGGGAAGGTAGAGAGGGTTTTCCCGCTCAATGTCCCATGCCGAAACGTCATTGGAGACCAGGAACCCGAGAATCCTGCGTTTGGATGAAAGCAGGACGCCCAACTCCGGCTCCACGGCGGTGAATTTGGAGTCTTTCCTTATGCCGATGAAGTCGTTGGGACCGGTGCATCGGGCTTCGGTGCCCTTGAAGAACAGTTCCGGCCGATCGGAAAAATAGACATGGTCATAGATTCCCGCAGGAGCTTGTGTGTCCCCGTCTCGGAATTCGGCGCTCTTCTTGTAGGTCACCCCGCAGGCCCAGACTTCGGGTGGGTGAACGGGAATGACGGCGTGGGGACGTGTCGGGCTTGGCGAGACATTCAGCTCCGACCAGGTCAGGGAGAGGGCCTGGGAGGAACAGTGTCTTTCCACCAAGTGCACAAGAGAGATCCCCTCCCGCTCGGCTCCGCGGGCGTAGTCCAGCAGCGTGCTCAGTCCGTTGCCCTCTGCCAGGACCGGGTAAACACTCTCATTTTCGACCCTTGCCAGGTAAAGCCCTATTTCAGGGTCATGGATTTGAGCCAGTTTCATGAATATCTCCTTCGCAAACGACACCGGGGGAACCGGTGAGAGATGCGGGTAAATCAGTAACGTCTGGATCGCTGCAGGGTGATGTCGAACTTGGCCGTATCGGCAGCTGCCATGACAGCCATGACACCGGCTTGAACGGGGTCGCTTACGATCAGATCGGCCGCCTCAGGCACGGTGCCGGCCATGTTGAGGGACAGCACGGTAATTCCCTGTCCCTTGATTTCCTCTACGGCCTGGGCAATGTCTCCGCCCATGATGGCTCCGGCCATGACCAGAACCCTTGCCCGGGGCAGCAGGGCCACCGAGCGCACTGCAGCCGCGATGTGGTCTTCCCCCACCAGCGGGATGGTGTCCACCGAAATCCTCTCGCCACGCAGGTTGTGCCGGTCAGCTTCGCTGATGGCGCCGAGAGCCACCTGTCCCACCTGGGCTCCGCCCCCGATGATGATGATCCGCTTGCCATAGACTTTGAGCAACGGATCGAGTGAGTCTACCGTTGCGACCACCTCCAGCGCCCGCAGGTCTCTGAGGAGTGCTTCCATCTGCTTGACCTCGCGCAGCTCCAGGTAGACGCTGGCCGCGTGAGTTCCCCGTTTCACAATGTCCACGGAGCTGATGTTGGCCCCGTGTTCGGCAATGGTCCGGGTGAGCTGAAAAAGAACCCCGGTACGATCCTGCGCCTGGATCAGCAAGGCAATGGATTCCGATTTCATGCGGCTGCCACCTCGGCGGTGTCGAATGCGCGATGGTCCATGTTGCCGAAATCTAAATCAAGGCTGATGTCAAGTCAACCGATCCAGTGATCAGTGGTCAGTGGCCAGTGATCAGTGATCGGCCCGGCTCCGCCCTGTCGCGCGGACCGTTCAGAGGAAAAACAGCCGGTCGTTGATGAAGACGAACCACGAATCAACACGAATGGCCAGAGGTCACGGGATGAAGGTCCACCCGGGAGCGCGGGCGTCTCGCCCGCATGCACTCCCGTTGCGTGCCGCTCAGTTTCCCTGCGATGGCGCACCCGGCCACCCTCATGCCGGGTACGGCGCCATGGTTCTCCTTCCGCATTGCCGATACCGGTCCCGCCGATGGATGGTGGGACGCAGCCGGCTGAGCCTTCGCGCCGGTTGCGAGGTTCCCCGAAAGCGGGTATTCTCAGAGCCGGTAATTGCGGAACCCATCAGATACTTTGGGGGACCACGGGATCGAGCCTCAAATCACCGGGTGAGGCACCGATTTTCGCTTGAATCAAGGGTAGCGCTCATGACCCATCAGAGCCGTCGAAACTTCCTGCGCCAGTCCATTGGAATCACTGGAGTGGGCGCCTCCGGTTACCTCGCATCCAGTCGGCCTCTGCGGGCGGGGGCCACGGCCCGTTCCGATGTCCCGGGCGCCAACGACAGGATTCGGGTTGGCCTTATTGGTTGCGGGGGAAGAGGCCGCAGGCTCCTGAAACTCTTCCTCGAGGTGAACGGGGTCAGTTGCGCGGCCCTTTGCGACGTGGACGACGGACAAACCGGGAAGGCGCTGCGTTCGGTTGAGACCGCCGGAGG
>JAPPFQ010000458.1 GCA_028875135.1 Acidobacteriota bacterium | reverse complement strand
ATCAGCAGCTTGCGGCGGTCGTTGGTGGTACCCACGCGCACAATGCGAAAGTTGTCCAGAATGAATTTGATGATGTAGGCCTTGATCCACCAGGAGGCGTAGGTAGACAAACGCGTGCCCCGGTCGGGATCGAATCGTCTCACGGCCTGGAGCAGACCCAGGTTGCCTTCCTGAATCAGGTCCATGAGGTTGGAGTAGACCTTGTTGTAGAGAAAAGCGATCTTCACCACCAGCTTGAGGTTGGAGGTGACCAGACGGCGGGCCGCTTCCCTGTCCCCGCTTTCCCTGTAAAGACGGGCCAGCTGCTGTTCTTCCCCGGGAGTCAGCGGCTGATACTTGCTGATCTCCAGCAGGTAGTGGCGAACCGGGTCGTACCGGACCAGCTCGACCCGATCGCTGTCTTCCAGCGATATCCGTGGTTCCTCGTGCTCCTTCAGGGTCAGAACCTGGGCTAGCACTTCACCTTCGTTTTCAGAGGTTGCGGAGTCCGGCCGCGGAGGCGGAGGGGAGCCGTCGGGGTCAGGATGCATGCCTTTCGTTTCCCTTTCCGACCCCTTGCGGGCTCGGTTCGGAGGCGATCAATCCTATGGCTGGCTGGCGCGGGCGGGAGGAGCGGCACTCAAATCCGACCGGAGAAGGTCGTGCGATGCTAAACTGTCACGCTGAGGGCCTCATCCTAGCATACTTTCGCCCGCCCCGCCGGGACCCAACGTTGCCGGATGCGGTCCTGATGATCTCCATACAGTGGTCGGTTCTCATCTTGTTTATCGCCACCGACGTGGCTGAAGCTGAGATGAATTCAACCATCGGCCTCGGTGAAGCACACATCGCCGCCGTCAATCGACCCAGGCGGGTCATCGTCAACATCGACGCCTCCTGGCACGTGGACCGGTTCGTCGAGGATCTGCCGGCACAGGTGGATAACGCCTTCGGGTTTGCCGATGAACCCGGCAGCCACATCGACAGTATCTGGTGGAGTTGGGGCCAGGGTCAAACGGCGCCCTATCCCAGCAAGATCCTGCCGCTATACGATCGCGAAAAGTACCGGCGCTGGGTGAATCAGGGCATCGATGTCATGCGCCTTTATCTGCAGGCGACCAAAAAACGAGGTTTGGAAGCCTTCTTTTCCTACCGCCTCAACGCAGGAGACTCGGACCTTGGAACCACCGCCCCGGTTGCCATCAAGCAAGATCACCCCGAATGGACCATTCGCCCTTGGCCGGATCACCCCACGCTTCATCAAGTGGTCTTGTTCAACTTTGCCTTCAAGCCGGTGAGAGACTACAAGTTGAGCGTGCTGCGCGAGGCAGCCGAGAACTATGAATTCGATGGTATCGAGCTGGACATGCAACGCAGTCCGCTGCTGCTACCGATTGGACGACAGTGGGAAAACCGCCGTCATCTGACACAGTTCGTGCGCTCGGTTCGAGCCATGCTGCAGGCTCTTGCCCGGAAGCGTGGCCGGCCCTTTCTGCTGGCCGTGCGACTGAGCCACAGGATCGAGAGCTGCCATTTTGACGGCATCGACGTGGAGACCTGGGCAAGGGAGGGTCTGGTCGACATGTTGGTGTTGGGCACCCGTTCCCTGGACGTCGATGTCTACGCGTTCCGCCGGATCACTGACGGAACCCACATCAAGCTCTACCCCGTCATTCAGGATCACCACGGCCCCGACGGATACAGCTACCCGCCCATCGAGGTCTTTCGAGGTGCGTTTTCCAACTGGTACCGGCAGGGAGCCGACGGCATCGAGACCTTCAATTTCGCCTGGGGGCCAGCCATCCCCGGCTATCCCCTTCCGGCGATGAACGCCACCCAGTCCAAGATACACCAGCAGGCCTACCTGGAAATGGGTGATCCTGAACTGATGAAATACAAGGACAAGGCTTTTGTCTTGTCCCGCCGCGGTGGCGGTCATGGCGATCCCGTGGTGCCCAACCCGGAGAAGTGGTACACGCCCCGCCATATGTTCGGCTACACCAACATGCTGGCGCCCTTGCCCTGTCCGCTATCCGGCGACGGCAAGACCGACACCTTTCTGAAACTGTTTGTGGGTGACGAGTTGAGTGCCGCAGCCGACCGTATCTCGGAATTGAGGCTGCGTATCCTGCTCCATGACGCCGCCGGCGGCGAGCGGCTGCTGGAGCGGGACGGTCCGCTCCGAGGGTCCGGCTGCGGGAGGCCACGACGCGCTTGGAGCCGTCCTGGGTGTGCGGCACATTCTGGCTGCCCCAGCAGATGTGGTAGCGCACTC
>JAPPFQ010000206.1 GCA_028875135.1 Acidobacteriota bacterium | reverse complement strand
CCTGAAGGAATTCATCCGCCAGGCGCTGGAACGCAGTCCCCTGCTCCAGCAGAGCCTGGCGGACTACCGGGCATCGCTTCAGCGGCTTCCCCAGGTCGGGCAACTGCCCGACCCGGTGTTGGCGATCACCCAGTATGCACGCCGCCCTGAAACCCGAGTGGGGCCGCAAACCACCATGGTGTCGCTATCGCAGCGCTTTCCCTGGTTCGGCAAGCTGAAAGACCGCGAGCAGGTGTCGATGCAGCAAGCCATGGTGCTTCGGGAGCAGCATCGGGCCCGCGAGGCCGAACTGGTGCACAAAGTCAAGGATGCCTACTACAGTCTCGCCTACCTGGATCGTGTCATCGAGATCACCCGAGAGGATCAATCCATTCTCGATCACTATGAAACGCTGGCCCAGGCCCGCTATGCCCAGGGAGCGGGCTCGCTGCAGGGAGTGGTCAAGTTGCAGGCTCAAATCACCCGATCTCAACACCGTCTGCAGCTTCTGAAAACCCAGCGTGTGGATGTGGAATCCCGATTGAACGGTCTGCTGGACCGGCCGGCCGCCACGGCCGTAGGCCCGGTCCGCCTGTCCTCTCCGCCTCCGCGCTCAATCGACGTCCAGCAGCTTCTGCAGATGGCGCGGGTCAATCGGCCTGAGGTTCAAGCGGCGGGTCACCGAATCGAGGTGGGAAAAAGGCAGATCGAACTGGCCAAAAAGGGCTATCGCCCCGACCTGTCGTTCGGAGTCAGCTTCGTCAACGTGGCCGGGCGTTCCGATCGGTTGGGAATACTGAACCCCCCGGACCGGAACGGGAAGAACATCTACGGCCTCACCCTGGGAGTCAACCTGCCTATCCGCCGCAAGGGTCAGGACGCGGCCGTGCTGGAGGCCACCGAAAACACCATTGCCTCCCGGCGCGGCTACCGCAGCCTGATCCGGCAGGTGGAGGTCTCCATCCGGGCTGTCGGGTTCCGCATTCAAACGCTGGCGGAACAGATCGGGTTGTTTGAAAGGACGCTGCTTCCCCAGGCCGAACAGGTCCTTCATTCCACCGAAGAAGCCTACGCCACGGGCAGGCTGGGAGTGCTCGACCTGCTGGACAGTGAGCGCGATCTATTTCAACTTCGGACCGGATTGGCCAAGTTGATCAGCGACACCATGAAATCTCTGGCTGAACTGGAACGCGCGGTCGGCGTTCCCTATCGGGAGGTGAAACCATGAAATCCTACGGCGGTTGGATCCTCGGCCTCTTGCTGGCCTTTCTGCTGGGTTTGGCGCTACCGGTGACGCTCGATGTGTACCTGCCGGATTGGGAGAGGCTGGCCGGCTGGTTGGACCGGGTGCGGCCTTCCGCCCCGGCATCCGATCTCGGGCAGCAACTGGGCCAACTCGAGCTCTGGACCTGTGGCATGCATCCCCAGGTGATTCAAAAGGAACCCGGCAGCTGTCCCATTTGTCACATGGACCTGGTTCCGGTGAGGGAGACCGCCGCAGAACCGGAGCCATTGCAGGAGAAACGCAGGATTCGCCATTGGCAGGCGCCCATGGATCCCACCTATATTTCCGACAAGCCGGGAAAATCACCCATGGGAATGGACCTGGTTCCGGTTTACGAGGAACCGGCCGAGGAGCCGTCCGGCATACGGGTGGATACCGATTTCCTGCAGAATTTCTCCATTCGATCCGCCTCGGTTGAAAGGGGGCGGATCCCGCGGCTGATCCGGACCATCGCCACCCTGCACTACAACCCCAGGACCATGGTGTCGATCAACACCAAGTTCGAGGGTTGGATTGAAGCGGCTCACGTCAACACCCTGGGCCAGCGGGTGCGCAAGGGCGACCTGCTATTCGAGATATTCAGCCCTCAACTGCTCACTACCCAACAGGAGTATCTGGCCGCAATCCAGTATCTGGAACGACTCCGTGGGCAGGCTCATCCAAAGGCCGTCGAACGGGCCCGGGACCTGGTGGAGGCCGCCCGCCAGCGACTGCTGTTTTGGGACGTCACCGAAGATCAGATCGAAACCCTCACAACCCGGGGCAAGGCCTTCAGGCGATTGAAAGTCGCTTCAACGGCTTCGGGAGTGGTGGTCGATCAGGCCGCCGAAACACTCGAGGGCATGAAGGTCTCCCCGGGGATGAACCTCTACCGGGTTGCAGACCCCTCCACTGTCTGGGCGCAGGTGGAAATCTTTCAGCATGAGATGCGCCACCTGCGAATCGGACAGAAGGTGCGGGTAAGCCTGGACGCCTTCCCCGAGCGACGGTGGCAA